>NZ_JBEYVX010000007.1:0-211553 GCF_040644195.1 Streptomyces sp. NPDC047014
TTCGCGCTGACAGCGGACTTGTGATCGGCCGCAGCCATGTCCGTGAGTTCCACCGCCAGCGCGGCAACGTCGTGCGCCACTCTCAACTCCCAGGTCGGATTGATGCTTTGGGTCCGCCCGCAAGCCTAGAGGTGTAAATCGGACGGAAAGATCATTCCGGAGAACGGTGACAGGCGCCTCGCCGCATCGGGATAATGGATCCACCCCCGGAGCCAGAGCCGGAGCGCTGCGACGGTCACGGTGCCCTGGAATGCGTAGACACGCTTGTCGAACCTCGTGGCCACGGCCCGGCAGTTCTTGAGGGCGTTGATTGTGCGCTCGACTTCGTTTCCGCGCTTGTAGATCGTTTTGTCGAAGCCGACGGGCCGTCCGCCCCTGCTGCCGCGGCGTTGGCGGTTGGCCCGCTGGTTCTTCGGCTCGGGGACGGTGTGCTTGATCTGCCGTCTGCGCAGGTAGCGGCGGTTACGCCGAAGGGGCGGCTCACCTGGGATTTCTCCGATCTTCCGACCAGTGGACCTGCCGGCAGCCATCGGCGGCGGAGCGCTGCTCGGGCGGGTTTGTACGCCTTGGCCGGGTCGCCGTCCGGGGCTGGGACGACCCGCCGGTCTCCGGACTGCTCGACGTACGGGTGCCAGCGGTGGTCCGGCCCGTAGCGGAGCTGGATACGCGCCGCCGGCTCGGTGAGCCGGTGCCTTCGCGCGCGGTGGTGGCAAGGGGGCTCGGCCGAAGGACTGGATGGCGTCCTCGGCCTGGGCGAGGATTTCCGGGCCGGGGTCGGTGGTGTGGAGGTAGGTCTCCGCACCCGCGCTTCCGCCGTAGCGGTGGGCCGCGGCGAGCTGGCGCATCTGCACGTAGGTGAGGCCGAGTTGACGGGCGGCATGTTCGGTGTACGGCTCTCCTGCGGCGGATGCCGTGAAGCGGGCGAGGTGCCCGGCCAGGCCCGCGCTCGGCTCGGGGACACCGTTCAGCAGTTCGGTGGCACGCTCTGCGGCGTCAAACACCACCGCGTTGAGGGCCGGGAGTGGCTGGGAGGGCGCCGGGGGACGTTCCGTGACGGTTTCCAGCACCGGGGTGATGGGTCCGCGGGGCGTGCGGGAGGTAGACGGACCGGTACCGGGCGTCCTGCGCGGGCACGGTCCGGGGCGAAGGCGGGGGGGCTGCATGAGCGGGGTTTCGGGGGGGCGCGGGAGCGGGCTGGAGCCGGGGCCCGTTGTCGGCGGGCCGGCGCCGGTAGGTCTTCAGGTGCTGGTGTTGTCCCGGCCCGGCCCGGGCCGCGCCGGATGCGGGTCCGGTGGGCCCGAGAACCCGAACGCGGGCCCGGCGGCGCGACACGGTAGCGTCACCTGCGGCTGCGCGGGTGACGCCACCGACGGTCCGGGCAGGGGTTCGTGTCGCCGGGTCAGGTGCGACGGGGCCGACGACGCGGCGACTGCGGAACCCCCTCCGCACGGGCCGACCCCCCGCGCCCCGCGCCGTAGGAAGAGAGCAGGACCAGGTGACCGAGGACGAGTTCGATCTCTTCTACACGGCCGCCTACCCGCGCCTGGTCGGCCAGCTGTACGCCCTGACGGGTGACTACGCCGAGGCCCAGGACGTGGTGCAGGAGGCGTTCGTCCGCGCCTGGGACCGGCGGGTGTCCGTCCTGGACGGCAACCGGGCTCCCGAGGCGTGGATCCGGACGGTGGCGCACCGGCTGGCGATGAGCCGTTGGAGACGGGCGCGCCACTGGTGGGAGCTGGTCCGGGGCGAGTCCGCACCGCGACCGGCACCTGAACCGAGCCCCGACCACGTGGCGCTGGTCGCCGCGCTGCGGCGCCTGCCCGAAGCCCAGCGGACCGCGATCGTGCTGCATCATCTGTGCGATCTGAGCGTGGAGCAGACCGCCGCGGAGACCGGCGTGGCCGTCGGCACCATCAAGGCGCGCCTGTCGCGCGGCCGTACCGCACTCGCCGCCCACCTGGCCGAGGACACCCACCCGACGGAGGAAGCCCGTGTCTGATCAGCCGCCACCGCGACTCCTGACCGAGGAGGAGCTCTCCGCCCGGCTCCGCGGCCTGGCCGCGGAGCGCACGGCCACGGCGCCGGCCACGGGAGCGCAGGTGCGGAACCGGGCCCGGCTCCGCCGGCGCGGCCGACGCGTCCTGCTGTCCACCGCTGCGACGGCGGTGGCGGCCCTCGCCGCCCTCACCGCCGGCGCCCTCACCTCCTCCGACGGGCAGCCCGCGCCGCCCGCGGCGCCCCCGGCCGCCCCGACCCCGGCCCCCGTCCAGCGGGTGACGATCGACCTGGACGCCTACACGCTGACCATCGAAGGCAGGACGTTCCGTATCAGCGGGCTGCAGGAGAGCTGCCCGATCGGTGAGACGACGGTCACGGTCACCGCCAAGTACCCCTCTTTGACGATGCCCCCCGACGAGTTCACCAGCCTGACGGGCATCGAGGTCAGACAGTGGGCCGTCACCTTCACCGACCGCGGTCGGCAACACGAGCGGCTGCTGATGTCGGCGCTGGACCCCGCCGCCGGTCTCGCCTCCATCGGCCGCGACGCCGGCGACGGCGCCATCGCGCTCTCGCCCGAGGACGGGAAGTGGGTGTACGACGCGATCCAGCCCGGTGCGCGTGTGGAGATCAAGGGATGGCAGGCCGCGAGCCCGGATCCGGAGACCACCTGCTCCGGGCTCCTACCGCTCACCGTCGCCCGCTGACGCCGGCGCGCCGTCCTGGCGGCCGATGCAACCCAGCCCCCCGCCCGTGCGTATAGGAGGCGACAACCGCACTTCGCACGGGGAGGGAATCTCATGTACCCGACGCTACGGCCACACCCCGACGGCCCGGCCGGTCCGGCCGACCGGCGTCCCGGCGCCGCTTCCGCTTCGGCTGCCGTGGCCCGTACCGCCCGCCGCACCACTGCCGGGAGGCCGGCGTGAACCGGGATTCGGTCCGCGGCCTCGCCGTGGTCTCGGCCACGGCGGTCACGGCGGTCGGCGCCGTGACCGGTGTGGCCGCGGACAGCGGTGACCGGCCCGGCACCCCCGGGACGATCGCGAGCGACACGATGCTCCTCGCGGGCATACCGGAAGGTCAGCAGGCTCAGGTGCAGGCCACGTTGCTGACGCAGCAGGCCGAGACGCAGGCCGTCGCCGCCGACACGAGCGCCAGAAGGGCCGCCGAGGAGACGGCCCGCAAGCAGGCCGCCGCGGACGCGGCGGCCAAGCAGAAGGCCGCGGAGGAGGCCAAGAAGCGCAAGGAGGCCAAGGAGACGGCCTCGCGCTCCGCCGCCCGCGACGCCTCGCCCTTGCAGGTCCAGAGCTCCTACACCGTCGCGCAGGTCCAGGCGCTGGCGCGGCAGATCGTCGGAGCGGACCAGTTCCAGTGCTTCAGCAACATCGTGGAGCGCGAGTCCACATGGAACTACCGCGCGGCCAACCCCTCCGGTGCCTACGGACTCGTGCAGGCGTACCCCGGCTCCAAGATGTCGACCGTGGCCGCCGACTGGCGGACCAACCCGGCCACGCAGATCAAGTGGGGCCTCAACTACATGAACAAGAGGTACGGCAGCCCCTGCGAGGCGTGGTCGTACTGGCAGGCCCACCACTCGTACTAGGGCGCACGTCTGAGCACGTACGACCGCTCCGCCCGGCCGACCACCGGGTGCGCGGCGCTTCGTAGCAGGGAAAGGGAATGCGGGTATGACGAGGGAGATGTCTCCCACACTGGTGCCGGTGGAATCGCACGGGGACGTACGGGCGGTGTCCTGGAGGAAGGTCTTCACCGGCCGGGAGGCCGAACTGAGGCTGCTGGGCGAGTTGATGCTCAGCAGCGGTCGGGGCTGCTTCGTGGTGTGGCTGCACGGTGTGGCGGGCGTGGGCAAGAGCACGCTGCTGCGCCGGTTCGCGGAGGAGGCCGAGGCGCACGGCCGGATCACCCGCAGTGTCGATCTCCGGCACGCGGACCCGACGCCGGAGGCGTTCCTGGCCGCACTGGAGGCACAGGGCGCGCCGCAGGACGCACAGGTACTGCTGATCGACTCCGCGGAATCGCTGGGGCCTCTGGAGCAGTGGCTGCGCGATGTCTTCCTGCCCGGTATGCCGACGCCTCCGCTGCTCGTCGTCGGCTGCAGGCTGCCCCCGTCCGCCGAGTGGCGCACCGATCCGCAGTGGTGGCACGCACTGCGCAGCGTGGAGCTGACCGGCATGGACGAGGCGGAGGCCGCGCTGCTGCTGCGCAACCGGGGCGTGGACGAGGCCGACGTCCCGGGCATCGTGCGCGCCGCGCACGGACTGCCGCTCGCGCTGGCGCTGTTCGCCGACGCACGGGCACTGCGCACGGGCTCCCCGGAGCCGGGCCGCTCCTGGGAGTTGCGCGACTGCCCCGACCTGGTGGGCGAGTTACTGCGGCTGATGCTGCGCGAGAGCCCGTCGCTGGCCCGGACCGACGCCCTCCACGTGCTGGCGCTGGCCCGGGTCACCACCGAGGAGTCCGTACGGCACGCGCTGGAGGTGACGCCGGCCGAGGCGCGTGCGCTGTGCACCTGGCTGCGCGGTCTGTCGTTCGTGCGCAGCACCGCCGAGGGCCTGGTGCCGCACGAGCTGGTCCGGGAGGCGCTGCTGGCCGATCTGAGGTGGCGCGGTCCGCAGAAGTACGAGTCCCTCTTCGGTCGGCTGCACAGCCAGTTGGTCGAGCGGCTCGGACAGCGCGCCGGCGACCGCTGGGCCTCCGGTGCGGGGCTGGCCTGCCTGGGCCGGGCGAGCCGGGTGGCACGGGAGGCGGTGGACTGGCGGGGCGCCGACCGGATGCGGCTGCGCGCGGCCCGCCCGGAGGACCTGGACGAGGTGGTGGCCGCGATCGAGAAGGAGCACGGCGTCGCGGCCGGCGCCCTGGCCCGGAGCTGGTGGCAGTACCAGCAGGCCGCCTTCACCGTCGCCGAGGACGGCCGCCGGCTGGTCGGCGTACTCGTCGCGCCCTGCCTGGAGCCGGGCGCCACCGGACTGCCCGACGATCCGGTGGCCCGTGCGGCCCTGAAGCACACGGCGGGCCGGTCGCCGCTGCGGCGCACCGAGCGGCTGCTGCTGACCCGGTGGAGCACGGGCAGCGCGGCGGCCGCCTGTTCTGCGCTGATGACGCTGTGGGCGACCACGCCCGGCCTGGCCATGAGCTGGACCTGTACGGCCGGGGAGCAGTCGGAGCTCGCCTCGCTGCTCGACCTGTACGGGCAGCAGCGGACGGCGCCCGTGGAAGGACCGGACGGGGAGCCGGTGCTCCCCTTCGTGCAGGACTGGCGCTGTGCGCCGTTCGACCGCTGGGCCGCGGCGCTGCGCGTCCGGCTGCTGAGCGACGAGCCGGCCGGTGCGGTGGCGCCGGCCGCGGCGGTGATGGAACCGGCCATGCCGTGGGGCGAGTTCGCCGACGCCGTCAAGCACGCCTACCGCAGTGCGGGGGATCCGCGGCGGCTCGGCGAGAGCGCGCTGCTGGGCACTCGGCTGGTCGCGCCCGGTGCGGACGCGACGGCGCTGCGCGAGGTGCTGACGCAGACGGTGTCGCAACTGCGCGCGCACCCCGGGCAGCGGCAGCTGGGCGACGTTCTGGAGATCACCTACCTGGGCGGGCCGCGCAGCCAGCAGGCGGCGGCCAGCCGGGCCGCCATGTCCTTCAGTACCTACCGGCGCCGGCTCTCCACCGCACTGACGAAAGCGGCGGAGATCCTGCGGGACCGCGAGGTGTACGGGCCGGTACCGCGGTGAAGGCGTCCGAGCACTGCTCATCCCGTGCTCATGCCGCGCTCACCCGGCTCACGGAACGGGCCCGCGGGGGACCCCCGGTGGTTGACTGCGAGCCCGGGGCCGGGCCGGACGGATCCGTGCGAACACTTTCTTCGAGTTGGGTGACGGGTGTTGAGTGAGACCGAGCAGGACGACGCGAAGCGGCGGCAGCGGGCACGGTTCGTCGACGCGCTGACGAGCACCGCGCAGCAGCCGGGAGAGCGCTCCCGAGTGGGCGTCAGGCTCGCCGGTGCCACCGCGGTGCTGGCGCTGGTGGCGGGCGGGTCCCTGGGGCTGGGTGCGTGGCGCAGCTACCAGGCGGAGCAGGACGCCAAGGGGCGGAAGACGGCCGCCGAACAGGCGGCGCGCGGGCCGCTCACCGAGAATGCCGCTGCGGCCCGGTCGGACGGTGCGAAGCCGGCGGTGGAAGGGGCGAAGCCGGCGGCGGACGGTGCGGAACCGGCGGCAGGTGCGGGACCGGGGCAGCCCGTGCAGCCGGCCCGCCCCGCCGAGGCCGAGGTCCGGGCCCAGGGCACCGCTCCCGAGGCCGCTCGTGCGCAGCGACAGGAACAGCAGCAGCCGGCGAAGCCGAAGGCAGTGAAGCCGGAGGCCCGCCCGATGGTGCTCTCCGACCGGTCCGGGGTGCTGCTGAAGAACGCGGCCACCGGCATGTGCGCCGACCTCCCCTTCATCGGCGCCGGTCGTTACATGATGCCGGTCGTCCAGTCCAAGTGCAGCAACTCCGACGACAACCAGCGCTGGAACATCCGGGTCCACCGCGGCGCCACGGGGCCGGGAGGGGCCTCGCTCGTCCTCTTCGTCAACGCCAAGGACGGTCTGTGCATGGACCTGCCGGACCGCGTGCCGAAGCCCGCGGGCACCCTGGTCCAGGAGGCGAACTGCCATTCCATCCTGGAGGACAACGAGTTGTGGTGGCTCGACCCGGTGGGTGACGGCACGGTGAGGATCCGCAACTACATGAGCAACCACCTGTGCCTCCAGCTCGAGGACAAAGTCCGGGTGGAGATCGATCGGTGCGACGTGGACGGCGACAGCCGCTGGCGGCTGACCGACTGACCGACTGACCGGCTGACCGGCTGACCGGCTGAGCGATGGGCGACGGCCCCGGCGGAACCTTCCGCCGGGGCCGTCGCGCGTTTCAGCGGCCCGAACCGCCGGGCGCCCTGCCGAGTGAGTCGAGCGGGAACCGGGCACCGCCGGTCCCCTCCCGGCACCGGTCGGCAGCCAGCATTCCGGCCGGACCGGGCATACCCGTCCATGCCTCGTTCCACAGCGTCCGCTGGTCGGCCTGCTCCTGGCGCGCACGCTCCAGCTCTCGCCGGAGCCGCCCGTGCCCGTCGTACCGGGTGTCCCGGACGGCGGTGGCCCGGGTGACCTCCGCGGCCGCGGCGGCTTCCCCGGTGGCGGCGGCACCCACTCGCTTCCCGGCGGCCGCCAGCTGCTCCTCCAGCTCCGCGACCGCGCCGGCCGCGCGCCGGGCGGTCTGCCGCGCCAGGTCGGCCGCACCGCGGGCGGCGTCCCACTCCGACCGGGCCGCGTCCCGTACGTCCCGCGCGGCGGACACGGCGTCCGGGCCGGCCGCGGCCCCTGGAGCCGCGGGTCCCGGCGCCGCGGGTCCGGCCGCACCGGAGCCTGTCGGCTCCTTCCTCGCTGCCTCCACCTGAAGCCGCCGTAGCGCCTGTTCGGCCGTCGCGAGCGCCTCTCCGGCGGTCGTGACGGCCCGGTCCCGCCGATCCGCCTCCTCCTGGGCTTCCGCCCGGCCCAGCGCGGCGTCACGGTGCCGGTCGGCGAGGGACTGCCGGTCGGTCCGCGCAGCGGCGAGCTCCGCTGCCCTGGCCTCGTGCGCGATGACAGCGGTTGCCAACTCCGCCGCCGCTGCGTCCAGCTGCCGGGCGGCCTCGGCTTCCCGCGGGCCCAGCCCGGCCTCGCGGACCGCCGCGTCCGCTTCGGCGTCGGCCGCGTCGGCGGCGGTGACGACCGCCGTACGCAGCAGGTTCCAGGCGGGGGTGGTGGCCGGTGTGAGGTCGGCGAGCCCTCCCTCGGCGGTGAACGGCCAGAACCTCAGACCCGTTCCACCGCGCACCACCAGCTCCACCGGACGGCCCGCCGCCCGGGCCGTCCGGGAGCCCACGTACAGGGCGCGGGCCAGCCGGCTCCCGTCCGGGTCCGGGCCGAGGTCGAGCCAGAGCTGGGCCCCGCTCTCCCGGCCGTCCAGCCCACCGGCCAGCACCGCGGGCAGTTCGGTGGCCGGGTGCGTCGCCCAGTTCCGCAGCGGTGCGCTCGGCTGCCCGGCGAGCATCGACGGAAGGTCGTAGACCCCTGGGGCGACGCGCGGCCCTGTCGCGCCGTGGCCGAGCAGTTCCCGCTCGAAGAACCGGACGCCGACGCTGCCGGTGACGTACCGGGTGCCCGCCGGCCCGGTGACCGTGATCACCGCATCGGCGAGCACCTCGTGACTGCGGGTGTTCGCACCGGTGGCGGAACGGACGGGATTGCCGGTCTTGATCCGGTCCCGCTGCCCGGCCGAGGCCGCGGCGCCCCGGGTACGGGTGACCGGCTGCTGGGCGAGCAGCGGGGCGGTGAAGCCGACCACGTGCAGGTTGGCCCGGTTGCCGCTCAGGGTGGACTGGTAGCCGAGGCCCACCGCCGCGCCGGCGACCGCGGAACTGCTGGTGGAGACCACGGGCTTGCGTACCCGGTCCACGGCGACGTCGTCCGCGGCCGTGATCGGCCGCGGGTTGTGCAGGGTCACATGGAGGGTGGGCGCCTCCTCGGGATCGCTCTCCCCGGGCCAGGCTCCGGGCATGGTGGTGGTCAGCCCCGCGGCCGTGCCGGCCAGCCCGACGGTGATGCGCCCGGCTTGCAGGAGTTCCCCGAGGCGGGCCGCGGCTGCCTCCGGCGTCGCGTCCGCCGACAGTCCCCAGGCGCCCGAGCTGTCCGGCGCCACCGTCCGCAGGGCCCCGGCCAGTTCCGGAAAGCCGTTGAACCCGGTCACCGGTGTCGGGCCGGTGGGAACCAGCACGGGCCCGGCGGTGAAGGGCCGCCCGGCGTCGGAGCCCGGTGCGTGCGGCAGCCGTGGGTCGGTGAGCGTGGTGCGCGGTCGCACCGGCGGGTCGTACGCGGGCGGATCCACGGCCTCCGAGCCGATGAACCGGATGCTCACCAGCGCCGGGACCGAGACCTGGCGTCCCCGCGCGCCGGTCATCATCCGGGCGAGCCGCCTGCTGAGTGTGCCGCCGTCCCGCTCGGTCAGGGACACCCATCCGTGGTTCAGGGCGCCGCCGATCAGGTCCGGAGGCCAGTCCCAGACCAGTTCGGAACGGACGGTGGCGGTGAGGTCGTAGACGATGTCGTCGAAGTCGGCGGCGTTGCCCGAGCGCGTCCAGAGACGGTCGTCGGCGGAGTGGTCGCTGCGCGAGCCGCTGGTCCGCGTGAGGGAGGCGGAGAGCACCGGGCCGGTCCGGTCCGTGTGCCCCTCACCGTCGCCCGGGCGCGGATAGCGGGAGACCGGGGCCGCCTGCGCCTGCCAGGTCCGGGTGACCGCGCGGGAATCGGAGCGGTTCGCCGGCGCGTGGATGTGCACCGTCTCCACGGCGTTCATCCCGCCCGCGGGACGCCCGCGCAGCTCGCGCCGGGCCGGGACTTCGCCGGCGGGCCGGGCCGCCAGGGTGACCTCCACCAGGCGGCCGCCGCCTGTCGCCGCGTACCGGAACCACAGCTTCACCGTGCCGCGCCCGGGCAGCGCGCGCAGCGCGGGGGGCGCCGTCAGGTCGGCGAGGCGAGTGGCCACGCCCGGCAGGTATGCGGCGTGTCCCGGCCTGGTCACGCCGGGCGCCACCCGCTCCACCTGCACCAGCAGCTCCTCGTGGAGCCGGCCGCGTACCTCGGTGCGCCGGGCCGGGTGGTCGACCTGGGTGACGGACAGGACGCTGCCGGTGCCGATCTCACCGGTGCGCACGAAATGGTCCGGAGGCGGCAGCGTGGCGGGTTCCCGCACCAGCCGGGGCAGGCCCAGTACGCCGGCGAACCAGGGTGCGTAGCGGCCGAAGTGGCTGCGGGCCATGGTGAACTGCACGGCCCCGGGCAGGTCGACGGCCACCGTGATGCCGTCTCGGCTGCCCAGGCCCGCGAGGTTGCCGAGCACGTTCCGGGTGCCCTGCCGCAGCGTCACCAGCACGGTGGCGTCGGCGGTGATCAGGTACTGGTCGGCGGCGTCCGCCGGCACCCGCACGACCGAGGTGCTCGCGGAGTGCTCGACCGTGGTCTCGGTACGGCTGCCGCGCGAGACCCGCACGCTCGGATTGGCCTGCGGGATCCCGCGCGGCGTACTGCCGGCGGGTGCGGCGGGCGCCGCCCGGAGGGCGGTGACCGCCACGTCGACCTGGTGGGACACGGCGCCGGTGCGCTGCCGGGCGGCGGTGTCGGTCGCGTTCACGTCGCGCTGGCCGTGGCTGCGGAAGGAACCGCTGTGCGCGGGGTTGCTCAGATAGCCGGTGATCTCCAGGGACAGCTCCTGGTCGGCGCCGAGTCCGGGCAGGACCAGGCCCTCGATGACGTAGGTGCTGCTGAAGATCTGCTGCGCGCGGGCGAGCAGGTTGGAGACCCGCAGGTGCTGGTTGAGGACCTCACCGGCGAAGGCGCTCTGGTCCCCGGCGGCGGGGCCGGCCAGATAGGCGCCCAGCCAGACGCCGGGCGCGGTCACCAGGTCGGGCAACCGGCCGGTGAACGTATGCAGCCCGCGGCCGAGCGGGCCGGCGTCCGGCCGGCCGGGATAGGTGCCGGTGGCGAGCTGCCGGAACGCCTCCCGCAGCGCGGCGCTCGCGCGGAACACGTCCACGATCGCGTCGTCCGGCAGCCGGAGCAGCCCCGGCTGCGGCTGTCCGGCGGGGTCCGTGAGGTGCAGCCGCACGCCGTCGTCCGCCGGTCCTCCTCCGGTGCGGGGCGCGCGGATGACGTCCAGGGCCGGCGCGGGCAGGATCCGGCCCTGCACCGGGACCGTGCGCTGGTGCGGCACGGCGAGCGTGACGTGTCCGGCGACGGTCGTCGGGGCCGCCGGGACGACCGGGCGACCCAGTGGGCCGGTCACGGCAGGCCCCGGGCCCGCCACGGGGGCGGACGCGGGGTCGCTCGCCGGGTCGGCGAACCGCACCGGCGGATCCTGCGCGCTGCCCTCGTAGAGGTCCAGTGAGAACCGGGCGGGCACGGTGAAGATGTCGGTGCCGCCCTGGGACGTGATCGTGAACTGGTCCCCGCCCTGCGAGGATCCGGCCGTCGCGGAAGCCGAGCTCTGGGCGCCCCCGGTGTATTCGGCGGTGCTGTCCAGCCCCCACGCGCCGTCCGCCAGCGGCCACCGCACACCGCCTCCGCCGCCCAGTGTGCCGCCGAACTGGTTGCCGCGCTGCCGGGTGCCGCGCGCCTCGTGGGAGGTGTTTCCCGCGGTCTGCACGTCCGGCACCCGACCCGTGTGCACGGAGGCCGGCGCGCCGGCCTCACCGGGGCGCGGGGTCCGGTCCCGGCTCGCGGTGAAGCGCAGTTGGACGCGGCGGCTGCCGCTCACCGTGCCGGGCTGCTCGAACCATACGGGCCGCCCGCCTTCGACGGCGTCCGGCAGCGCCGCGGCCAGCCCCATCCGGGAGCGCAGTTGCTCGAGCCGGCGCAGATTGGCCAACTGGGCCAGCGCCAGAGCGCCGTTCACCCCGTACGGGCTGCGCTCCTGCGGCGGCAGGAAGCCCTCCCGGCGCAGCCACTCCTGCGCCCGCTCGAACATGCGGTCCGCGCCGCTGACGGCGAGGGGCACCGCGGAGAAGCCGATGCTCTCGAGGTGTTCCAGGTGCCCGGGCAGTCCGCGCAGTTCCTCCTGCGCGGGTGCGCGGACGATGCCGCGCGGCAGCATGCGCAGCTGGACTCCTTCGGGCCACGGGCCGAAGGAGCCGGTGGCCGTGCCGCCGCCCGCGCGTACGAGCGTGATCCGGTAGCTGATGTCCGAGGGGACGTGCAGGTGGCCGGTGTCCGTGTAGAGGGCGTGCATCATCGATGCCTTGTTGCTGACGTTCAGCGCGTCGCTGGACTGCCAGGACACCCCGGCCTTGCCGAAGACGATCCCTTGTACGCGGCGGGCGGCGGCCGGGTGGCCGGGTGCGTGATCGGGTGTGAACACGGGCCCGCCCCTGCCGTCGAGGCCGATGCCGCTGGTGAGCCGCGCCGACCGGTCCACGCCGGAGGTGTGGGTGAACCAGCTCTCCAGCCTGAAGCGTCCGTGCGGGGTCTGTGCGTCCGGGCTGCCCGGACGTACGGTGGCGGCGAGCCGGAGCACGCCGAGTACGTTGCCGCCGCGGTCCAGCAGCAGCGGCGAGTACACCCCGCGGTCCCGCTGCATCGGGAGGGTGTTGCGCAGCATCCCCTCGGAGAGGAAGTCCTCCAGCTCGCTCCGGGATCCCTCGCCCAGGCTCCGCAGGACGGCGAAGGCGTCGTCGGCGAACAGCTCGTCCAGCAGCCTGCCCGGTTCGGCCACGGCCTCCACGCCCCACAGCGGGAAGTCGTCCAGTCCGGCCGCCTGCGGGAACGGGCCGAGGGCGCCGCCGTGGCCGGTGGCCCGGTACTCGGGGAACCAGACGGTCAGCCGCCCGTGGTCGTGCTCCGGGCCCCAGGCGGGCACGGGCGCACTGCGCCCGGCGTCCACCCGCACCTGCCACCGGCCGGTGAACTCGACGGCGTGCGCGGCATCGTTCGCGCGCTGCATGGACGTGGTGGTGACGCCCTCGCTGACCGTCGCGGACTGCGTGAGCTGATGGTGGGTCAGGGTGAGGGTGAGCGCCCCGTCGAACCAGCGCAGCGGCCCGGCGGGGCCGTTGTAGATCGCCGTCCACGGCAAGGGGATCGTCCGCACGGTGCCGGAGCCTTCCGCCGCGGAAGAGGTCTGACTGCCCTCGCTCTGCCGCTCCAGCTTGGTGTCGCGCGGGACCCCGGCCCCGGTTCCCCGCGCGACCGGCCGCGGATGGGTCAGGCGCAGCCGGACGTCCACGGTGTGCTCCGTGCCGTCCACGGTGACCGTGATGCGATACCCGCGCGTGCTGCGTACGTACGGCAGGTGGAGCCCGATCTCCGCACTGCTGAGCGCCTCGGAGAGCTGCCGCAGGACGGCCGGGCCCGCGGCGCTCCCCGGGGCCACGCCCAGGGCGTCGAGCACCTGGTGGTGGAGTGCGTCGAGCACGTCCTCGGGCACCGGATCGTGGGGTGCGAGCCCGATCCGGCCGTCGTGGCGGGCGCCGTAGTCGTTGACGTACGGGGACAGGGCGGGGGGCTCGACGTCCTCGCCCTCGTGCGGCGCCGGGACGTGTCCGGAACCGGAGCCGGAGCCCGAGCCCGAGCCGGAGGCGGAGCCCGAGCCCGAGCCCGAGCCGCCCTCGCCGGGATCGTGGGCGGCGGGGACAGGGTCGCTCCCGCGGGCGGGCACGGAGGCCGCCGCAGTGGTGGTCTGCGTGGCGGAGGGGGCCGGGGCGGAACTGGCCGGACGGAGCGACTCGCCGAAGAAGACCACGGGACCCGCCGGGCCGGAGGTCGCCGCCGGCCGTTCCGGGGCCGTGGCCCGTAGCGCCCCGAGGCCGTTTCGGACCGTACCGGGGGGCCGTGTCGCGGCAGCGGGTGCGCTGCCCCACGTGAAACCGGAGGTGTCGGCCGGGGCGCCCCGGCCGGGGCGCCGGGCCTGCTCGGCCGCGGCCACGGGTTCGGTCGCCACCCAGCGGGCAGCATGGGGCCCGGGCTGCTCCTGCCGGAGGAGTACGACCGGGCGTCCGTCGTGGGGCCCGACCGTCCAGGGGACGCCGTCCGCCGCCAGTACGGTGATCCGCAGCCCCAGTCCGGAGGCCGCGACCGCGAGGGTCAGCCAGTCCGAGGAGGCGGGGCCGCCGCCGGTCCGCACCGCGCGGGCGATCTCGTCCGCGCCGTCCGCGCCGTCCGCCTCCGCCGCCCCGGGCAGCAGCGGTGCGCCGTCGGGCCCGTTCGGCAGCGTCTCCGCGGACAGCAGCCGGCGCTCGGCGGGCGTCCTGCGCAGCTCGGCCGCGACGGCGTCGGCGAGCTGGTCGCGCAGCTCCTGCGGGGTGGCGGGCCGGCTTCGACCGGCCAACTGCCCGCTCTCCTTGGGCGCCACGGCGATCAGCGCGTGCGCCAGCACGTCTCCGCCGGCGAGGACGAACACCGGGGAGAGTCCCTGCGCGGCGAGTTGTACCTCCACCTGCGCCTGCGGCCGCCCGGAGCCGGCGGGGGCCTCCTGCGCGGGCAGCAGCCCGGTGGCCGGCCCGGTGGCCGGCTCCTCCAGCACGGTCGTGGTCGTCGGGGGTGCCGGCATGACCGGCCGGGTGCCGCCGGGCGACCCGCCGGGACTGCTGCCCGGGATCGCGGTCCCCGACGAGCCGGAGCCCGATCCGGCCGATGGCCGCTGCGTCTGCAGGGCCGCCGGAGCGGGTACGTGGGGCTGCGGCCGCAGTTCCTGCTCCGCCCGGTCCCACAGACCTCGGAAGCCTGCCCAGGTCTCGCTCTCGGCCTGCACCGCGGTGAACGGGTTGGCCGCCCGGCCGCCCGGCTCCTGCCGAGGGCCGTAGAGCCGCTCCAGCAGCGGCAGCAGGGTGCGCTCGTGCCGCCGCACCCAGGCGGCGCCGTTGTTGCGCCGTTCTCCGGTGTACGCGTCGGTACCCGCGTTCGTGCCCAGGTAGGCGTTGCTGAGCTGGGCGAAGTACTCGTGCTCGTCACGGGAGGAGTAGTTGGATCCGGGGCGGACACCGGACGGGTCGCGCAGCGGACCGTCCGGCCAGTGGGCGGAGGTGCCTTCGGCCGTCTTGGACCGGTAGGCGCTCGCCACGAGGGCGCGATCGGCCGCGCTCAGGCCGCGCTCGTGGATGGCGTGGGCGATCTCGTGGGTGGTGGTGGAGTAGCCGTCCGGGTATACGCCGTCGCCGGGCACCGAAGTGGTCTCACCCAGCAGGTTCTCCTCGGTGACCGCGACCCGGCCGTCGTGGTGGATGCCGCGCACGGTGTCGAGGGACCGTGCTTCGACACGGGTCCCGTGCAGTACGGCGAACGGGCCGAGCGAGGTCACCGGGACGTTCCGGGGGACCACGATGATCCGCGTCCCCCCGGTCAGCAGGCGCGCGGCCACCTCGGGATCGGCGAGCATGCCGGCGATCAGGTCCCGCGCCTCGTTCCGGGCGGAGACCGGCTGCTCGACCCCCTCCGGCACCCGTAGCAGAAGGTGGGCGGCCGCATCGGCGAACTCCGGGGGCGCCAGCGCGTCCCGCAGGCGGGCGACCAGCGCCTCGTCGGCGGCCAGCGCCTCCAGTGCGTCCGGCGCCAGCAGTGCCAGTTCCCGGGTCCGCTCCTCGGCCGCCATCCCGGGCAGCCGGGCGGCGATGCCGGCGAGGAGGGCCGGGCGTGCCGATACGGGTGCCGGCCCGGCGGGCCGTGTCCGGGCGGGCGGCTCGTCCAGGACGGCCGTGGCCGTCGGGGGCGCCGCCAGTACCTGCCCGGACGACCCGCCGGCCGCGGCGGGGACCGGCGGCACCACCGGGCCGCCGACCGGGCGCAGTCCGCGCTGCTGCCTGGCCCGGTTGTAGAGGCCCAGGGACAGGTCCGCCAAGGTGCCGTACTCCTGAAGGACCGTGTCCCGGGTCGAATGGGCCGAAGCGTACGGCCGGGACTCCATCCGCACGACCGGAGGATCAATGCGCCGCGTCCCGGTCCCGACGTCCGGATTGCTGTCCAACTCGCCGAAGCTGGTACGGATCCTGAGCGCCTGGTACTGGTCGACGACCCGCTCGGGGACCTCCCGGAGCAGATTGTCGAGGTACTGCCCGATCGTCGCGCTCGCCTCCCAGTGCATCGGCCGGTCCAGCAGGGTCTTCGACGTGGCCATGGCGGTGCGCACGGACCGCTCGAAGTCACCCGCGAGTGCCTCGGCGTGCTCCTCCAGGAACAACCCCGGTACCACGCCCAGCGCAGCCCGGATCGCCTGCAAGGGCTCCCGCGAGGCGACCGCCGTGAAGTCCTTCGATCTGGCTTTCACGGACTTCAGATCGCGTGCCGCGGCCGCGACCTGCGTGTACCCCAGCGCGAGCGCCCCCTCCAAGTCGCCGCGATCCCACGCACTCGCCTGCTCCGGGCGCCCGGCCAGCCACTGCCCGAACCGGACACCGGCGTCCCTGGCGAAGACCAGTGCCCCTTCGAGGTCCTGCTTGGCGATCCTGACCGGCTCGGACTCCGTACGCATGCGGTCGCGCACGTGCTCCAAGAACTCGATCACCCCGCTCAGCGGAGCCGTAGCCGTGTGGTGCACCAGCATCGTCGACCCGCCGGCGTCCAGCACCCGCAGGTCCAGCGCCTCCACATCGACGTGGAAGCCTGCCGAAGCGGGGAAGATCTGCGACAACGAGGCACCCGACTTCGCGGTGGCGAGCCGCTCCAGCACGTCCCGGAACGCCGCCACCACGTCGGACCGCTCGGCCCGCCCGTCGTCGGGCCCCCGCACCAACCCGCGGGCCGGATCCGCCACCACCTCCAGAACGGGCTTGCCTCCCACGAAGTCCATGGTGATGGCCAGCAGCCCGGGCATCTCCACCACGTTGCCCAGCGACATCAGGTCCGCCGCAGTCATCTTCCGGGGCACCACCACCTGGTAGCCGTGCAGTTCCGCCTCGAAACCGCTGGCGGGCGCGAACCCCTCCACCTCGACCGTGCGCTCCCCGGCGGTGGGCGCGGACGGGCCCGCCGACGGGGCGGCCGTCTCCGGGGCGGCCGTTGCCCCGGCGGCGCCCTGCGCGGACGACTCACCGTGCCCGGCGGACTGACGGGAAGCGTAGAGCTGGTCCTGGATCGCGCCCTTGAGCTGTGCGACCGCCCCCCAGCGACTACTGGTGGGCTGCTTGCCGCCCTGCCAGGTCTGCACGGCGTCGAGCACCCGGTTCAGGGCAGCGACACCGGGGTTGCGCCGCAGCTGGCGCACCGCCTCGTCGATGTCCCGTACCTGCTTGGAGCGCGTCTTCGGCACGGCTGAGAGGTGCTCCCAGTCCTGAACCGGGTCCAGGTCCGTCCGGCCTGACGGCGGCGCGAGGTGGAGGCGCGACGGGGCCGGCAGCGGGGCGTCCCCGGCGGAGGGCGGCGCGACGAACGGCTGTGCCCCCGGTACGAGGGAGTTCAGCAGGATCGTCGCGGGCAGGGGTCCGCCCCGCAGGTGCTCGGCCGCGACCAGGTCGACGACTTCCTGCGGTCGCGGCACCACGCCCAGCGGATTCTCACCGGGCGCCACGCGACCGATCCGGTCGAGCACCGCCTCCGCGGCCCACTGATGGGCAGCGTCCCGCCGCTCGTGCTGCACCGCGGGGTCGTCGAGCCGCGCTCGCGCCGCGCCGAGGTCGAACCGTGCATCGCCCGGGTGGCGGGAGGGCGCGCCCGGTACGGGTGCCGCACCGCCGACGGGCGTCCCGCGCGGTCCCGGCGTCTCGCGCGCCGGGGGCACCGCACCGGCCCGGGACGGCTCCTCCGCCGGTGGCGCACCGACGCCGGGTGTACCCGCGGCCGAGGCTTCGTGCTGCACCGGCGACGGCGGCTCCACCGGCTTGGATGCGGTACCGCCCGGAGTGGGCGCGCCCGGTGAACCGGACGGTGCGGTGCCCGGGCCCGCGGGCCGCGTGCCCGGCGCGGTGGGGTGTCCGTCCATGCCGGGGGAGCCGGCTCGCGGAAGTGTGTTTCCGCCGGACACGACCGGTTCTGACGTTCCCGGCCGCGCGGCTGCGGACGGGGACGGCGCCGGGGTCGGGGACGGGGTCGGGGTCGGGGACGGGGACGGGGACGGGGACGGGGACGGGGTCGGGGACGGCGCCGGGGTCGGGGACGGCGCCGGGGTCGGGGACGGGCGCGCTCCGGCGCTCCCCGGTGTGCTCTCCGTCCGGGCGGGTCCGGAGGAGGTGGGCCCGGCCGGACCCGGATCGGGCGTTCCCCGGGCGGCCTTGGGCGCGGGAGCCCCGGCGGGACCCTGGGTGCCCGGCGGACGTACGTCGTCCCCACCGGACCGGGTGCCTGCTCCGGGTCCGGGGCGGGCAGCGGGGGCCGGCGTCTCGACGTAGGTGGAGCTGCCGTCATTGGAGCGGAGGTTTCCCCCGCCCTGTCCGGGTCCGCGCCCGCCGCCGGATGGGCCGCCGCGGATGTCGTCGAGGGTGGCCGGCCGTTCGAAGCCGGGTCCCGAGCGCGTCGGGGGCACGGGGCCGCCGGTGCCGGGGACCGCCTCTCCGGCACGGTTCCCTCCGCCCGGGCGGGGCTGCGCGGTGCCGTGCGGGTCGGCCTGCGGCCCGCCGAGGGGCTGCCCGGGGCGCTCGAACGGCTGCGGGGGCGTCGGGGCGCCGGACCTCGGACCGTCACCGGTCTCGCCGGCCGGGCGGTTGGCGGCCGTCGCCGGGTATTCGTGACCCCGGCCGGCGGCAGAGGTGGCCGCCGGGCCGGAGTCGCCGGACGCAGAACCCTTGGCGGGCAGTGGCGCGGGGGTGCCGTGGGGGTTGGCCGGCGGTCCGCCGAGTCGTTGGCCCGCTCCGCCGAACGGGTCGGTTCCGGTCGGGGTTTCGGTCCGCTGCTGTCCGACGGCCGGTTTCGGGAGCGGTGTTCCGTGGGGGTTGGCCGGGGCGCTGCCGAGTCGTCGGCCGGCTCCGTGGGACGGATCGACTCCCGGGGTTTCGGTCCTGCCTGCGGCGGGCGGTTGGTGCCCGCCGCCCGGCCGCGGGAGCGGTGTTCCGTGGGGGTTGGCGGGCGGTCCGCCGAGTCGTTGGCCCGCTCCGCCGAACGGGTCGGTTCCGGTCGGGGTTTCGGTCCGCTGCTGTCCGACGGCCGGTTTCGGGAGCGGTGTTCCGTGGGGGTTGGCCGGGGATCCGCCGAGCCGCTGCCCCGGACGGGACTCCGGGCGCACCGCGGCGCCGCCGGTCCCGGTGCCGGCCGGGTGGGGCGCCGGGGTGCCCGCCGGGGACGCGCCGGTGGCGGAGCCCTCGCTCCTGGCGCCGGGGTGGGGCAGGCCGACGTCGCCGGTGCGGCCCGCACCGGCACCACTGCTGGTGGGGTGCGCCTCGTGGGCCGAGGCGCTGCCGCCCCTGGGGGCGGGCGCATCGGGGCCGAAGGCGCCCTCCCCCCGGCCCAGGGCGCCGGGGTGGGGAGCCGTAGGGTCACCGCTCGGCATCCTCGGCGCGGAAGTGACGTGAGCTCCGCCACCGGCCGCCGTGGGGTTTCCGCCGGGACCGGTGGCCGGACCGCCGCGGGGAGCGGGCGCCGGTGCGCCCGTACCGGGGCCGGCGACGGGGCCCGCCGGGCGCGGGGTGTAGTGGTAGCCGGCGAAGCCGCCGAGGACGCCGCCCGTGAGCCCGCCGAGGCCCATGCTCCATGCTTCGGCGCCCCAGTCGACCTCGTAGTCGGTGCCCGCGATGGCGGCGCCGGCCGCACCGACAGCGACGTCGATGCCGAGGCTCAGCGCGGCGCCGGACACCGCGCCGCCGGCAGCTCCTACGGCCGTGGTGCCCAGGGTGCCGAGACGGGCGGCCATCTGGGAGAGCACGGGGATCAGCCGGCCCAGCAGCGAGCCGATCGTCGACAACAGGTTGCCGAGCAGCGGTCCGAGGGCCAGGAAGGCCAACCCGACGATGGTACCGAGGATGGTCGCCCACATGGAGGCGTTGAGCTTCTTCGCGTACTCGTCGGCCGCCTTGTGCAGTTCCTCCGCGTAGCGGTGGATGGTCTGGCCGATCGTCCAGGCGGTCTCGGCGGCGTCGTCGATCGTCCTGCCGAGCGCCTCGTCCCACGCCCGGTGCGCCAGGTCGCCCGCGGTGCCGGTCATGCCGAGGCCGTTCAGGTGCCCGTTGACGGCGACCCTGCGCTCGTGGATCTCGTCGCCGAGCCGGATCCATGCGTTTCCCAGGGCGATGATCTCGTCGAGGCTGATGCTGCCGAGTACGGAATCCGCGTCTGCCATGGTGTCGGCCGCCCTCCCCGGGCGCGGTGCTGCTGTCGAGGCTTGGATGGTGGGGGTCGTGCCCGAGGTCGTTCCGGGTCAGTCGGCGTGGGCGTGGGCGTCGGCGTCGGAACCGGAACCGGAACCGGAACGGCCGGAGTCGCCGACGGCGGCCGGGGGCGCGTCCCGTTCGTCCAGCGCGATCTGCACGACGGCCGGTTCGGCGCTGCGCCGTACCAGCAGACCGCGGCCGGGCTGCCGGCGGCGGGCCCTCTGGTCCCCGATGAGCGCGCCTTCGCGGTGGTCGCCGGAGAGCAGCAGCCCGTCGGTGCCGATCTCCTTGAGCTTGCTGAGGAGCGGGTCCGACATCAGGGCCCGGGCAGCGCCGCCGACGCGCCGGGCCAGCACCAGGTGGAAGCCGAGTTCGTCGGCTTGCGGAATGAACTCGGCCAGTGCGGCGAGCGGGCCGCGGCCCATGCTGCCGGAGGCGAGGTCGTAGTCGTCGGCCACGACGTACAGTTGCGGGCCCTGCCACCAGCCGCGCGCGGCCAGCTCGGCGCTGGTGAGGTCGGCCGGGGGGATGCGCGAGCGCAGTGTCCCGGCGAGGGCCTGCGCCTGGGCCGCGACCAGGTCGGCGTTGCCGCCGCGGGCCCCCAGGTACTCCTCGGGCACCACGTCCAGCAGGCTGTGGCGGTAGTCGACGACCATGAAGCGCACCTCGTGTGCGGAGTGGCGGGCCGCCAGGCCGCGCATCCAGCCGCGCAGGAAGGCGGTCTTGCCGGAGCCGGAGTCGCCGAAGACGGTGAAGTGCGGGGCGCCGGACGCCAGGTCGAGGCCGACGGCGCGCAGGTCGGACTCGCGCAGCCCGATGGGGACCTCGCGCGCGCCGATGCCGGGTCCGTGGCCCTCCCAGCGCTCGGCGGGGGACGGCTCGGCCGCGGTGGCCAGTTCGCGGACGGTGATCCGCTCCGGCAGCACGCGCAGCGCCGGGGCCGCCGCCTTGCGCCAGCTCTCGGCGATCCGGCGCACCAGCGCCTGCTCCGCGTCGGCGAGCCCTTCCGTATGGTCCGCCCCGTCGAGCCGGGGCAGGGCCACGTGGTGGGTGAGCCCGGGTGAGGCGAGTCCGCGCCCGGCGATGCCCTGCCCCAGTCCGCGGGCGGCGGGGCGGTTGATCTCGGACTCGGACGGGTCGTTGAGGCGCAGTTCGAGGCGGCCGGGGATGTTGTCACGCAGGTTGACGCGGATCTCCGCCCAGCGGTTGGCGGTCAGCCACAGGTGGACGCCGACGCCGAGGCCGCGCGTGGCGATCTCGGTGAGCGTCTCCACGGCGCTCTCGTGTGCGGTGTGCAGAGCCGCCAGGTTGTCGACGGCGAGCACGACGTCCGCGGCGCGTACGCCCTCGGGCAGCCCGCCCCGGGCGCGGCGGGCGCGCAGTTCGGTGGCGGACTGGATGCGCAGGTCGCGGAACATCTGTTCGCGCGCGGTGACCAGGCGGCCGACCTCGGCCAGCACCCGGGCCACCCGTTCCTCGTCACGGCGCCCCGCGACGCCGGCCATGTGAGGTGCGTCGGCGAGCCCGTGCAGTGTCCCACCGCCCATGTCGACGGCGTAGAACTGCACCTCGTCGGGGGTGTGGGTGAGCATGGCGCTGAGCATGGCGGTACGCAGGAACGTGGACTTGCCGCTCTGCGGCGCCCCGACGAGGGCCAGGTGCCCCTGCCGTCCGGCGAGGTCCAGCACCAGCGGACGCTGCTCCTGGCGGGACGGTACGTCGAGCACACCGACGGGGAACTTGAGCTCGCCCGCGAACGGCCACTGGGCGCAGCGCAGGCCGAGGTCCGGGTCCGCCTCGGCCTCGCCGAGCAGCGGGTCGAGGGGAAAGTGCGGAGGCAGGGGCGGCAGCCACACCTGATGTCCGGGGGTGTCCTTGTCGACCAGCCGCTCGACGGCGATCTGGAGTTCGGTGGCGCCCGCGTCCGGGTCCCACTCCCAGCCGGAGCGCTCGCTCTCCTCGGGGGTGAGCGGGGCGAGTTCGCCGTGGACGGCGTACGGCACCGGTTCGGCGGCGGAGGCCGGCCCCGCGGTGTCGTGTTCGCGGTAGGGCGCGGAGACGTGGGCGACGCGGAAGCGCTCGTAGACGGACTCGTCCACCTTGAGGTAGGCGGAGCCGGGGATGGCGGGCAGCGTGTAGGCGTCGGTGGTGCCGATGACGGCGCGCGACTCGGCGGCGCTGAAGGTGCGCAGGCAGATCCGGTAGGACAGGTGCGATTCCAGGCCGCGCAGCCGGCCTTCCTCCAGCCGCTGGGTGGCCAGCAGCAGGTGCATGCCCAGGGAGCGGCCGACACGGCCGATCTGCACGAACAGGTCGATGAAATCGGGCCGCTGGGAGAGGAGTTCCCCGAACTCGTCCACGACGATCAGCAGGTACGGCAAGGGCTCGAGCGGTGTGCCGTGCGCGTCGGTGCCGCCGGCGGCCTGGCGGAGCTGGTACTCGCGCACCGAGTCGACGTTGCCGGCCTCGCGCAGCATCCGCTGGCGGCGCTGCTGTTCGCCCTGGAGGGCCTGCCTCATCCGGTCGACCAGCGCGAGGTCGTCCGCGAGGTTGGTGATCAGCCCGGAGACGTGGGGCAGTTCGGTGGCTCCGGCGAAGGTGGCGCCGCCTTTGAAGTCGACGAGGACGAAGGCCAGGTGCTCGGGGGCGTGCACCATGGCCATGCCGGTGACGAGGGTGCGCAGGAGTTCGCTCTTGCCGGAGCCGGTGGCGCCGACGATCAGCCCGTGCGGGCCGATGCCGCCCTGTGCCGACTCCTTGAGGTCCAGGGACAGCGGTTCGCCGGTGCCGGTCACCCCGATCGGGACGCTGAGCAGGTTCTTCTGGTCCGGGGCGCGCCGGGAGGTGGCCGGGTCGAAGTCCGAGATGTCGGGGAAGCCGAGCATGCCGGAGAGGGAGACGTGCTCGGAGAGCACCTGGTCGCGCTCGCCTGACAGCCGGAGCGGGGCCAGGGCGCGGGCGGTCGCCTCCCGGACGGCGGGTGCGGTCTCGTCGGCCACGGCCTTCTCGACGGGTGCGTGCAGGCCGGGTGCACGGCCTTCCATGACGAGGCCGCCGCGCGCGTCGGTGCGGGCGCGTACGTCCACCCGGCCCGGTTCCGACCCCTCCTCCTCGACCAGGCACACCACGTGGAGTCCCAGCTCCGGCCCGGCCTCGGTGAGCAGGTCGGCCAGCAGCGCCGAACGGGTCCAGGGCGCCCGGGGGTCGTAGCCGTCGAGGATGACGACCAGGTGGCGGGGGGAGCCGGTGTCGCGCCGGGTGACGATGCGGCCGGTGCGCTCGGCGCGCGCGGCGACGGCCTGGTCCAGTGTGCTCTGCAGGTGGTCCTGGAGTCCGGCCAGGTCGTCGGCCAGCAGCGGGACGACTTCCTGCTCGCGTTGCCGGGCGTCGTGGTCCGGCTGCTGGGCGTGCGGCAGCCACTTCACCCAGTCCCAGCTGCGGTCGCCGCCGGTGACGACGGCGACGCGTACGTCGTCGGGGGCGTGCAGCACCGACAGCTGGAGCAGCAGCGACTGGGCCAGCCCGCGGGTGCGCGGGCGCGGTCCGAGCAGGCTGACGACCCCGGCGCCGCGCAGATCCAGCCAGGCGGCCTGGCCGTCGACGCTCTCGTGGGCGCGCACGAGTTCGGCGGCGGCGTACTGGGACCGGGTGTCCGTCTCGGTGGTGGGGTCGTTCTGGACGGGCAGGTGCAGCCCGTGCGCGGAGGGCGCCGCGCCAGTGCCTACGCGCAGGTGCAGGAAGTCGGGGTCGCCGGGACGCCGTTCCCACACCCGTCGGCGGCGCGTGGCGATGGCCCACAGCCGGTCGGGGTGCGGGTGGTGCCAGGCATCCGCCGCGCGCTGCGCGGCGCTGTCGCGCAGCGCCTGCTTGCGGACCCCGGCCAGGTACTCCGCGTACCGCTCGCGCTGCCGGTACTGGCTGCGTCGCCGGCTGCCGCTCAGCTGCATGCGGACTCCGATGGTGATGCCGACCGACACCACGACGAAGGCGATGCCGAGCAGGATCATCCACGCCTTGCCGTAGGCGACCATGTAGGCGGCCATGCTCATGCTCGACAGCAGCGGCAGCAGGAGCATCAGCCAGCCCGCCGCCCCTTGCGGCTGCGGTTGCTGGGGCGGGTTGGCCAAGGTCGTACTGCCGTCCGGCATCGGCGGGGGCGTGATGCGGACGGGGCGGTGGAAGGGTATGCGACTCACGGGGGATGCCTACTGACGGTGCTGGGGCTGGCGGGCGGGGGCTGCGGGCGGCGGTCAGCCGGGGAAGGTCATGGTGACCGCCGTCTTGTTCGTGTCCGTCACTTCCTCGGGCGGAGTGTCCTTGGGCGGATCGCCTTCGCCGCCACCGGAGGTCAGGGCGTTGCGGAAGTCCGTGAACAGCTTGGCGATGCCGTCCTCGGCTTTGCTGAAGTTGCCGGAGGCCATGCCGAGGCCGTCGGCCAGTGTGGGCAGGACGCCCTTGTCCGGATGTTCCTCGGTGCCGAACAGTTCGGTGATCACCCGCAGCCATTCCCGGGTCACCTCGTCGGCGTCCGAGGCGGCCCGGCCCTGCCAGGCGATGCGCAGCCTGCCGAGCGTGGTGTTGATGAGACCGAGGCTCTCGGAGACGTCGAGTGCGAGGGCCTTCAGCTGGGTGGCGGTGGTCCGCATGCCTTTCGGAGAGACGTCGATGACGGAGACGTCGTAGTCGGCCCGGCCGCTGTCAGCCATGACGCGCCTTCCTGGTAAGTCCCTTGATGGCAAGGAGAGTTGTTGTGATTCACGCATGTCTGCAGCTGTGGTGACAATTCATCTCATAAGTGGTAGATCTGTCGGAGGTTCCGTGGGGGGCCGCGCCCCGTACACCGCGCCGCCCGACCGACGGACCGCAAGGTGCGCGCGAGAATGCCGAGGGAGACACCGTGACCGACCCGATCGCTTCGAACCACGACACGACGCCGCTGCCGCCCGCGGAAGGGGGCGACGAGTCGGGTGAGCCGGGGCCGGACCACGGCAAGGACCTCAGCGGCCTCGTGCCGACCGACAAGGTCGCCTGGGGCGAGCCGCCCTCCTTCAACGACGACCCGAAGAAGATCCCCTCCGACAGCGGGACGGGGGCGCAGGGCGAGACGGACCCGTCCGGGGACCTGAAGATCGACCTGGGCGCCATGCGCACCACGGAGAAGTCGATCCTCACCGAGACCCGCGCCGCGGTGGCCACCTACGAGGAGGTCCGCTCCAAGGTCGTGGCGACCAAGGACACCGTCTTCGGGCAGGGCGCGAAGGAACAGGATAGGTACGTCTGGCAGGTGGCCTCGCAGGGCCAGAGCTTGCAGGAGGGCGAGGACAACCCGTTCGCGGCGGCCGGCGCGCAGTTCGCCGCCGAGATGAACCCGGCGCAGGAGCGGGCCCTGCTCCAGGTGGGCACCGCTCTGGAGAAGCTGGGCGAGTACATCGCACTGATCAACCACTCCGGACAGGTGTACGCGCACACCGACCGGGAGTGCCGCTTCCCCCACCCGCCCGCCGCGCGCTGAACCGGCCGCCGCGGACCTCGGCTCAGGCATCCCGCTGCCCGTCGCCGAGGTTCGCGTAGTTGGCGGTCTCCGCGTGGTGGTAGTTCCAGTAGCTGGTGGTCATGCGGTGGAGGATGTCCTCCAGCAGGGTCTCCAGGTCGTGCTGCGCCGTGTGGAACCAGGTCTTGATCTCGTCGAAGGTGGCGTAGGACGGGGAGGCCCAGTGGGTGCCGATCTCGTTCATCCTGGAGTCGATCGATGCCATGGTCTCGTTGATGGACACGGCCTCGCGCTTGACCGTGCCGATCGCCTCGTGCAGCGCCGCGAGGTGGGCGCGCCACTGCTCCCCCGTCGGTTGTTCCGTCATCCGCCGGACACCTTCCTCTCAGCAGGTCCGAACGTCTCAGCAGGTCCGAAGTCCCGTCGCGCCGCGCCGCCGGCCGTCACCGCGCCTGCCCCGGCGGGAGGTCCGCCGGCAGCAGGGTGGTGAGCAGCCCCGGGTCCGCCGAGGCCAGATCGGCCGTGCTCAGCCCCAGTTCGGTCACCCGCTGGGCGTGACGTTCGGTCATCAGCTGGAAGACCTGCCGGGCGCTGCGCCCGTTGCCGAACCGCTCGCCGCGCGGCAGGGTCTCGAAATGGTCGTGCAGCGCCTCGGCGGTCTCCGGCGCCACGGCGTACTCGTGGCTGTCGGCCTGGTGCCGCACGATGCGCACCAGTTCCGCGGAGGAGTAGTCCTCGAAGTGCAGGGTGCGGGTGAAGCGGGAGGCCAGGCCCGAATTGGACTCCAGCAGCCGGTCCATCTCGCTCGGGTAGCCCGCCACGATGACGACCACCTCGTCACGGTGGTCCTCCATCAGCTTCACCAGCGTCGAGACGGCCTCCGCGCCGAAGTCCGTCAGATGTCCCTGCGGCACCAGTGAGTATGCCTCGTCGATGAAGAGCACCCCGCCCAGCGCCCGCCGGAAGACGGCGGTGGTCCTGGGAGCGGTGTGTCCGACGTACTCGCCGACCAGGTCGCCCCGGTCCGCCTCCACCAGGTGGCCGCGGGCGAGCAGCCCGAGGGCGGCCAGGAAGCCACCGTAGAGCCGGGCGACCGTGGTCTTGCCGGTACCGGGGTTGCCGGCGAAGACAAGATGGCGGCTGAGCGGCGGCGGCGGGAGCCCCGCGTCCTGCCGGACCTTGACCATCTGCATCAGCTTCGTGAGGTTCAGTACGTCCCGCTTGACCCCGTCGAGGCCGACGAGCCGGTCCAGCTCGGCGTGCAGACGGGCAAGTTCGCCTGCGCCCTGCCCGGCGCCGCCGGACGCGTCCCGGTCCGGTGACCCGCCGTCGTCCGCTGGGCCGGCCGGACCCGCGGGGTGCGCGACAGCGGGCACGGCCGTGCGCCCCGCCCCCGTCCCCGCTCCCACGCGCTCCAGCGCGGGCAGCAACGGCTCGGAGACACCCTCCACCCGGCAGTCCTCGGCCGTCACCTGCGCCTCCTCGTCCCGCAGCAGGTCCTGCTCGGTCCCGTCCACGGTGCAGCGGCGCAACAGGACGCGGGAGCGGGCTCCTGCGTAGACGGCGGGGAAGCGGCTCCCGGTGAACCGGCAGTCCTCGTAGCGGCCCTCGCCGTCCTCCTCGACGAACAGCCCGTTCTTGGCGGCCGACGCGACCGTCGTGCCGCGGATCCGGGGCCGGGCCCCGGCCCGGACGACGATGCCGCTGCCGGCCGGTTCGCGGACCGAGCCGCCGTCCACCACCGCCGTACTGCCCTCCTCCAGCAGCAGACCGGCTGTGCCGCTGCCGGTGACCGTCACGTTCTCCAGCCGTGCTCCGGTGTCCCGGCCGATCCGCACACCGGTCTCCCCGGTGCCGGTGATCTCGCAGTCGGCGAGCAGCGGACGGTGCGAGGTGCGCAGCCGCACCCCTTCCCGGGTGCCGCTGATCCGGCAGCCGCGCAGCGCGGCGTCGCCGCCGTCCACGCACACCCCGGCCAGACCGGTGCCGGTCACCGCGCAGTCCTCCGCGAGCAGTTCGGCCCGCTCGGTCACCCGCATCCCGTACTCCGGGCTGTCGGCGACGGTGCAGCCGCGCACGTCGGCGCGGGCTCCGCCACCCAGGTGCAGGGCGCTGTAAGCGGTGTCGCGCACCGTGCAGCCGACCAGCGACACCTCTGCCTCACCGACCGCGTACAACCCGTTGGCGGCGGTGCGGGCGAAGGTGGAGTCGTACGCGGCGACCGCGCCCGAGCCGCTGACGACGATCGCGGTGTCCTCGCAGTCGACCGCCCGCACCGCCCTCAGCTCCGCGGCGGCCTCGGCGGTGACCAGCACCGCGGCCCCGGAGGTGTGATGCACGTGGCACCCGTCCAGCAGGACCGCGCTGCCGCCGTCCGCCAGCACCCCGGCCCCGGCGGTGCGGAAGATCTCGCAACCGCGCAGCCGGACGCCCGGGGCGCAGCGGGGGGTGGGGGGCTCGACCCCACGGGGGAGGGCCGAGCCCCTGTTCTGGGGGTGCGGGTCGTGATCCCGCACCGGGCTGCCGTCCGCGCCCGCGCGGCGGCCTGCGGCGCCGCGCAGCCAGACCCCCTCGCCGCCCGCTTCGTGGAGCCGGCACTCGCGCAGCACGGCCCCCGCGTGCCCCTCGGCGAGGAGGGCGGCGGCGCCCGTGCCGCGTATCTCGCAGCGGGTCAGGGTCGCGTGGGAGCCGGCGGTCAGGACGACGCCGCGCCCGGTCGCTCCGTCCAGCAGCGCGTCGGTCAGCTCGGCCCGTGCCTCGTCACCCGCCACCAGCCCGTCCCCGGTGCAGCCGTGGACGCTCAGGCCCTCCAGCACCGTGCGGCTGGTGCCCGTGAGCCACAGCGCCGCACCCTCGGCCTGCCGTACGGAGCAGCCCGTCAGCAGGGCTGCCGCCGCTCCGGCGACCTCGACGCGGCCGCCGGTGATCTCGCAGTCCCGCAGCACCGGTTCGCCGCCGCGCAGCAGCACGGCCGCCTCGCGGGGTGCGGTGGCGGACAGGACGAAGCCGCGCAGTTCGCCCCGGCCGGCCTGCACGGTCACGGCCGGGCCCCGTGCGGCGACCAGCCGTACCTCGCCCTTGGCGACCAGGCTGACGTCCTTGTCGAGCACGATGCTCTCGGTGTAGGTGCCGGCCTGGACCGTGATCACGGCACCCGGCCGGGCTCCCCGCACCGCTGCCGTGATGGTGCGGTGGGCGCCCCAGCTGCCGGGCGCCACCCGCTGCGCGGCCGCCTTCACCGCGGGCCCCCCGCGGCGGCGCGGGCCCGCACCCGGAGCCCGGTCACAGGCCGCTCCCCAGGTTGGCCAGCCGGCCGAAGAGGCCGAAGACACCGGCGACCAGCGGCAGACCGACCACCGTGAGGCAGGTGGCGACCGCCGACGGCCACGTGGGCCGCTCCTGCTCGACGGGGCGCAGCGCGGCACCGAAGGCGAGGAACAGACCGCAGCCGACCAGCACCAGCCCGGCGGCGAACGCGGCGAGCGGCCCGGCGGCGCGGGAGTCGAAGAGGTATTCGGGGAGCCGGATCGCCAGCGCCAGCAACCCGATCACTCCGGCTGCCAGTTGGGGCAGTACGGCGGACAGCACCCGCACCGAGCCCGCCTGGAGCAGCAGCCCGAGGCCCACCACGCAGAGCAGGGCGAGCGCCCAAGGCCCCCGGGAGGCGCTCAGGACCAGCAGCGCGGCGGTGAGCACCGTCGTGGTCAGCACGCTGAGCAGAGTGAGCAGCGCATTGCCGCGGCGCACCACAGCAGCCACGTCGCCACTGTCCATGACCGGCGCGCCGGTGTCCGGTCCTGTGGGCGCGAGGACCGCGATCTGGCTGGTCACCCGGGGCAGCAGGCCGGCCAGCAGGTACAGGCTCAGAGCGAGTACGGCGGCCGCGCCGGAGCGGCTCGCGCCCAGCACGGTCAGCGGTACGACGAACAGCGCTGCCACGGCAGTGATCAGCTGCAGTACGACGGTGGACGGCGCGGGCAGCGCCACCAGCCCCGCGAGCGCGCCGAGCGCGGCAGTGACCGAGACCAGCACCGGGGTGGCCACCGGCCCGTGCAGCGGTGCGCCGAGGCCGGCGCAGGCCAGCAGAGGGCAGGCCGTCAGCGCCAGGAGCTGGCGAACTGCGCCCGGAAGCGGCCAGTTCTTGCGGGTCGCGTACCGGGCGAGCAGAGCCGAGGCCAGCGCGGCGAACACGAAGAGCGGCACGGCCGGCCCGGCCGCACGGTGCGCCCCGAGCCATCCCGCGGCAACGACGGTCACCAGCAGACCCGCCCCCAGCACCGCCTGCGCCCGGCGGCGGGCACTCCACAGACCGCTGTCCGCGCGTGCCGCCGTGACCTGTTCGTCCAGGTCGGTGACGGTCAGCTCGCCCCACTCGCCGTCCCGGTGGTCGCGCAGGTAGAGCGTGGCACCGTCCGTGATGCCCGCGCCGGCCAGCGAGTCGCCGGGGGCCATGGGCAGGCCCCCGGACTCGGCCAGTGACCAGACGGGTGGCATCGCCTCGGACTCGGGCTGGCCGCACAGGGCGGCGAGCCGAGGGGCGTACTCGGCGATCGGCGCCTGCGCCGGCAGCGCGAGGTCGACGCGCCTGCGTTCACCGACCACGGTGACCCGGCAGCGTTCATCGGGCACGGACGATTCCTTCGGTGGTGTCGGGTCAGCGGCGCCAGGTGGACATGTTCGACCACTCGGCATCGCTGTAGTTGTTCCAGTTCACGTGCATGGCATGGGCGATGCGGCCGAGCACTCCGTCGGGTCCGAACAGGCCGTTCGCCGCCAGGTCCCACTCGTTCTGCATGTCCTGGTAGTAGGTGGCGGCATGGCTCTCCCGCCAGGAGTCCGCCAGGGGAATCAACTGGGACTTGAGGCCCTGGAGCTCGCCGGAGACCTCGCCGGCCCTCTCGTTCAGCCAGCCGCCGGCCGCGGCGAGCCCCTCGCCCACGTAGATCGGCGTGCCATCGACATCGGCCATGAGTTGCTCCTCGTGCGTGCGTGCGTGCGTGCGGCGGTCAGGAGAAGTTGGTGCCCGTGGAGGGTCTGGGTACGTCCGCGCCGAGCGCGATCAGGTTGTTCACGTTCTGCTGTTCGGATTCCTTGTAGTTGACGTAGTTGCCCTGCAACCCCTTGGCGATTCCCTCCAGGGCGTCGTTCAGCATCCGCGCGTAGATGTCGTACTCGGCCATCAGCACCTGGAACCGGTTGTGGGCGATGCCCTGCCAGCTCGCCTCCAGGCTCGACACGTACGCCTTCAGGTCGCTCAACTGCCCGGAGATCTCGGCCGCCGTGGACATGGTGTTGCTGGAGGCGTTGGCCAGGTACTCGGGTGTCACCCGGTAGGTCACACCACCGATGCTCACGGACGGCTGGTCAGCCATGGCGGGATCCGCCCCTCTCACTCGATCGACACCGACGCAGTCAACCTGACCGCGGTGCCGGCCGGGGCGTCGCGAACCAGGGTGAGCAGCGGTTGAGCAGGTTCTGAGCGGCGCTGCCGGCGCAGCCCGCCGGAGTCCCGGCGAGCTGCGGAAACCGGCTCGGCGCCCCGGCGGTGGGCCGGGGCGCTGTGGCGGCCTGGGGTGCGACGGCGACGAGGCGGTCCAGGCGCTCGTACAGGGCGCGGACGAGCCGGGCACGGTTCTGGGCGCAGCGGGCGGTGCCTTCCGGCGGGACGGACAGGCGGCGGCTCGCTTCCTCGAGGACGACGTCGGCCAGGGCGCGGGCGGCGTGGTCTTCGGGCAGCCGGTCGGCGGCCCGGCGGACATAGGCGGCGACGGCCCGGGCGGTGCCGGTGCGCAGCAGAGCGATCTGCTGGAGGTCCGCGGGCGGCAGGCCGGGGTTCTGGGTCCATACGAGCACGGCCTTGACCAAAGCCTTGTGGAGCTCCCTTTCGAAGGGGAGTTCCGCGTCGAGACGCCCCTCGGGGTCGTGGAGGACTAGGTGTATTGACCACGAGCGTTGTTAACGCTGGCGGGGTCTTGATCACGGCGAAGACCTCCAGTGTGGTGGAGGTGTCTAAGCTGCACCGCACACGGAGGTCTTCGTGTCCCACCGTGATGCCCGGCTGACCGTTCACGGGAGGCGGATCCTGGTCGAACGCGTCCTGACCGACAACGGCTCCTGCTACAAATCCAAGCTGTTCACACAAACCCTGGCCGCGGCCGGCATCGCCCACAAGAAGATCCGGCCCTACCGGCCGCAGACCAACGGCAAGGTCGAACGCTTCAACCGCACCCTGCTGGACGAAGACGAATGGGCCTACCTGCGGCCCTACACCTCGAACACCGAGCGGACAGCAGCCCTGGCAGACTTCCTCCACACCTACAACCACCACCGCTGCCACACCGCACTGGGCGGACACCCACCCATCAGCCGCGTCAACAACGCTGCGGGTGAATACACCTAGGCGCGGCTCTTATCAACGGTATGTCTGTCACGCTGATCGCGAATCACCCTGTTCGCCAGACGCCGGCCCGGTTCGCTGGATGGCGGCTCGGCCGCGATCGGTGTGACGGCGCGGGCGCCGGTGCTCGGCAGGTTCCTGGCGGGCCGGGCTGCGCGTGCGCTCACCGTGCGTCGGCCGGGTGAGGACGCCGAGTGTGAGCAGAGCGAGCGCCGGCAGCACGGCGACGATGATTGCCATCGGCAAGGCGTCGGTGGCGCCACCCGCACCGGCCAGCGGAGCAAGTGCCCCGCCGATCATGAACTGGCTGAAGCCGAGCAGAGCGGCGGCCGACCCGGCGTGTCCGCCGTGGTCGGCCAGGGCCTGGGCCGCGGCGTTCGGCATGACGAGGCCCACGCTGGAGACCAGGACGAACAGGCCGGTCAGGAGCGCGGGCAGGGGTGCCCGTACCAGCACCGCGCCCAGGACCGTGATGCCACCGGCGCTCGCGCCCAGCAGACCGGCGAGCAGCAGCACGCGGGCCCCGGCCCGGGCCACCAGTCGGCCGCTGATCTGGGCGGCCGCGATGAGTCCGGCGGCGTTGACGGCGAACACGGCGCTGTACTGCTGCGGTGACAGGCCGTGGATTTCCTGCAGGACGAACGGCGAGCCGGAGATGTAGGCGAACATCGCCGCGAAGACCAGGCCGTTGGCCAGGACGTACCCGGTGAAGACCCGGTCGCCGAGCAGCTGCCCGATCACAGCCGGCAGCGGTTGGTGTGACGCGGAGGACCGGGTCTCCGGCAGTCCTGCGGCGGAGGCCGCCAGCATCACGGCGCCGAGTACGGCCAGGCCCACGAAGATCCCCGGCCAGGCCGTGACGCGCAGGAGCTGGCCGCCGAGGACCGGCGCGAACACCGGCGCCAGGCCGGTGATCAATGTCAGGGTGGAGAAGAGACGTGCGGAGCGGGTTCCGGAGGCGCTGTCGCGGACCATCGCGTTGGCGATGACGATGCCGAACGCCCCGCCGATGCCCTGGAGCAGGCGGAGGCCGATGAGGGTCCGGACGTCGGGTGCCACCGCGCAGAGCGCGCTGGCGATCGTATAGAGGGCGAGGCCCGCCAGCAACGGACGCCGCCGGCCGTAGGTGTCGCTCAGCGGCCCTGCGATCAGCTGCCCGATGGCCAGCCCGGCCAGGCAGGCAGTGATGGTGAGCTGGGTGGCCGCGGCGCCGGCGCGCAGGTCGCCAGCGAGGTCCGGCAGTCCGGGCAGGTAGCCGTCGATGGACAGCGGTCCCAGGGCCACCAGCGCTGCGAGCAGGACGATGAACCGGGTGTGCCGGCCGGCGGCGTCGTTGCTCATGGCTCAGTACGCCACGGTGATGCGGTGGCGGATCGCGGTGCCGTTCTCGATCGTGTCGGCCAGGGCGATCGCGTAGTCGGCGTACGAGATGCGGCTGTTGCCGTCGTCGTCGGTGAGCAGGGTGTCCCCGGCGCTGCGGTAGGCCCCGGTCCGCTCGCCCGCTGCGATGACCGCGGCGGGTGACACGTACGTCCAGTCGAGGTCGTGCACGCCGCGGTAGAGGTCGAGCGCTTCGGACTGGGCCTCGGCGTTGGCCTTCCACAGCGCGGGGAAGCCCGGGTCGTCCATGACGCGGGTGCCGGCCGGCGTGCGCAGGCTCCCGGCGCCGCCGATGGTGACCAGGCGGGTGACACCGGCCCGGCGGAGTCCGTCGATCAGCGCACGGGCGGCGCCGACGATCGTGGCGCGGTCGTTCTCCTGGCCGATCCGGGGGCCGACGGCCGACAGGACGGCGTCGTGGGAGGCGGCGAGGCCGGCGACCGCGGCGGCGTCGGTGACGTCACCGGTGGTCACGGTCAGGGCCTCGTGCTCGAGTCCGTCGATGTGGCCGGCTCGGGTGACCGCGGTGACGGTGTGGCCGCGACGCAGCAGTTCCTCGGTGGTGGGCCGGCCGATGTTGCCGCTGGCACCGAACAGGACGATCTTCATGTGTTGCTCCTTGTTTCTGGGGGTCGGAGGACGGGCTGGGTTTCTGAGGGTGAGAGGACCGGCTGGGTTTCTGCGGCTCAGAGGACCGGCTGGCCGTCGGCGACGATGGCCGCGGTGATGCCGCGCTCGGCGGCGGCGCGCTGGAAGCGCTGCTCGATGTCGGGTTGTTCGGTGTAGAACGGCGGGTTGTGGAACAGGCCGTAGTGCATGGCGCAGACGGTGCCGGCGCCGAGTGCGACGGCGGCCTCGACGCCCTGCTCGGGGGTCATGGTCGCCGGGACGTTGGCCGCGTAGCCCTCGAAGTGGGCGATGACGCCGTTGACCGGGACGAACGCGACGTCGAACGGGCCGTGGTCGCGGGCGATCTGCCACCAGCTGCCGTGCCACTGGGTGTCGCCGCAGTGGATGACCCGCCGGCCGGCGCCTTCGACGACCCAGGCGACCTGGTCACAGTCGTTGCCGCGCCAGTCCAGCGAGGTCACCGGGGTGACGGTCAGCTCTCCGATGCGGCGTGACCGGCCCAGGTCCTGGGCGACGGGGGTGATGCCCGCCTCGTGCAGCGCCGCCGCGCTGGGGGTGTGGCAGCCGATCGTGCCGGTGGCCGCGATCCGGGCGATCAGGTCGTGGTCGTAGTGGTCGGGGTGCAGGTGGGTGATGAGGGCGTGGGTGCCGGGCGGGGTGTCGACCGGGTCGACCGGCCGGTGCGGCGGCCCCATCACCGGGGCCAGCGGAGCGACGTTCTCGAGCGGGTCGATCAGCAGGCGGGTGTCGCCGAGACGGATCTCGACGCCGGCCCAGGCCAGCCGACGTACGGAAAGGGTGAAGGTCATGGGCAGCGACGCTAGACCGACCTTGTTGAGAAAGTCAACAAGAGAGTTTTGAAACTCAATCCACGAGGTAGGGTGGTGGCATGCGCACTTACGGGCAGTACTGCGGCATCGCGAAAGCACTGGACACCATCGGCGACCGATGGACCCTGCTGATCATCCGTGAACTGCTCGCCCTGGGTCCTTGCCGGCATACCGACCTGCGCAACGGGCTGCCCGGGATCGCCAGCAACCTGCTGGTCGACCGGCTCCGCGAACTCGAGGAAGCCGGCCTGATCCACCGCGAGGCCGCCCCGCCGCCGGTGGCCACCACCCTGTTCTCCCTCACCGAGCGCGGCCGCATGCTGGAGCCCGTACTGCGGGAGCTGAGCCGGTGGGGCGTGCCGCTGCTGCGTGAGCCGGGCGACAACGACACCTTCCGCACCCACTGGCTGGACATGCCGGCCCGGGCACTGACCGACCACCGCCCCGACCAGCCGGCGATCGCCCTGCAACTGCACGCCGACGGCAACGAGGACCTGGTCATCGAGGTCAAGGACGGCTCGGTGCACACACACGCCGGCCGGGTCGACCACCCCACCGCGTCACTGACCGGCCCCCCGCACCTGCTGGCCGCGACTCTGCTCGGCGAGCTCGATCTGAGCGCCGCAGTACAGCAGGGCCTGCGGCTCAGCGGCGAACGCGAGGCGGTGCTGCGCATCCTGCCCCGCTGATCGAGCGGCCGCTCGGGGGCCTGCGACCTCGCGCTCTACGGAGTCTGCGCCGTCTCACAGACGTTCCGTTCCGAGAAGAAGTCCGGCCCGCGGCCCGAAGCCGCCGATCCGGGAGCGGTTCCGAAAGCGTCGGGTGCACACCGACGTGGACCCGGCGGACCCGGGCCGGGTGCGGCAACTGGGACAGGGCGTACGGCAACGCGACGGCCTTTCTCCGCCCGGGGCGGGCACTCAGGGTGGCCGGCATGGTGACAGGCTGTGGCCGGGGCCGGGAGTTCAGGCGGTCCGCGCGGCGTAGGGCGTGGACGCGGACGGTCAGCGCTCTGGCGGCAGGACGGGCCCGCTCGTACGATGCGGTGGACCGTTCAGCGCGATGTCGACCGCCAGGCGGCGCGCAGCTCGGCCAGCGAGCGCGGCTGCTCGCGTTTGGGTGAGCGGGTCTGGTCGGCGGCCTGGCAGGCCAGCCCGTACGCGGCCCGCTCCCCCGGCGCTTGCCACTGCCGTGCCTCGTACTCGGCCGTGAGAACGGGATTGCGTCCTTGATCTGCTGGCAGCGGGTGACTGCCAGCCGATGAGCCGCTGGTCGATCCCGGCGATCTCCATGAGTCGTACTGACGTGCACCGCTGTGGGTCAGGCCGTGCTGCTGCCCTTCAGCTTGCCGAGGAGCCTCGCGTCCTCCAGCCAGTTGGCCGCAGCCGGCCCGCGTGTGGAGCCGATGGGGGTCGTGTAACGCTTGGCCACCGCTGGAGCAGCTGAACCACCTGAAATCCTCCGTAGACAGCCATCCTCTCGAATGCGGTCAGGCGCGGTCGGGTCGGGTGGTCGTCGCGGGCGGAGAGGGGCCTTCCAACAGGACGAGCTCCCACGCGGAGAGGCAGTAGGCCCTTCCGTCAGCGGTGGCTCAGTACGTTGACCACCCGGCCGTTGGGATCGCGGACGAAGAACCGGCGCACCCCCCATTCCTCGTCCTGCAGCGGATGGACGATCTCCGCGCCGCTCTCCCGCACGGCCGCGTACACCGCGTCCACGTCATCCACTTCGACGCTCATGTCGGGGGTGACGGGGGCCGTCTTGTCGTCGGCCATGAAGCTGATCTGCGCAGTCGGGCTGGACGGGGAGGCGAGCGTCATGATCCAGCCGTGGTTCATGACCTCCTCGAATCCGAGCAGACCGTAGAACGCACGGCTCTCTCCTGCGGCCTCCGAACGGACGTTGGGTACGACGCGGCGGACGGACATCGGCGGCTCCTGGGTGAGGTCAGGCCAGGCGGCCCGAGGCGATGGCACGGCGGACGGCGTCCCCCCGGCCTCTGAGCGCAAGCACCTCGCGTCCGCGAAGGGGTGAGCTCCTTGGGGAGGGGCAGGTTGAGCGAGGCAGTCCCCGCAGGGACACCAACCCGCGCAGGCCCGGATCGTGCCCGGTACCGGGGTGCGAGGCGCTGTCGTCTGCGGCACAGGCCGAAGATACGGCACGTGGATCGTGGCGCCGCACAAGGTGCGGCCGGCCCCCGCCGGTGCCGCATCGGCAACCGGAAGCTCAGCACCACGACCGAGCCCGCGCGGGCCCCGCGGTCCTGGCAGACGACCGCACCCATCCCGACCGGTTCCGGGCCGCCACCTTGGTCATCCCGCTGCGAAGGCGGCCAGCAGGGTGTCCGCCCGGACTTCCAGTTCGGGCGTCAGAGTTCCCTTCACGGCCACCATGAGCTCGTCGCCACCGACAGCGCGGGCAAGCCGGACCTCGACCTGCTGGTCCTGGCCGACCAGGGGATACGCGTACCAGCCGTCGGGCCGCTCGTCGTCGGTCGCCTTGACCGCGAGGGCCACTGTCTCCCAGTCGGTCGCATCGAACTCGTAGCCCACGTAGTGCGACAGCAACTCCAGGAACGACCGCAGGTTGCAATCCCAGATCCATCCACCGACCTCGGCCATGGCTCCCCCTCCGGGCTCAGAAGGGGACAGCTTGTCATGGGCCGATGCCGCGGTGATCGCCCTGGCGCGGCAGGAGGGTGAGCCCGACCGGTTCATCGGAGCTCACACCCCGGCAGCGGTTCGCCATCGGCTACCGGCCGTGCGGCGGGGCCGGCTCCTCCCCCGCGTACAGACCCGTGAGTTCGGCGGCGATTCGGGCCAGCCACTGGCGTACCTCCGGCGGTTCCAGTACTTCGACCCCCGCTCCCAGCCCGGCCAGGTGTCCTGCCAGGGCTTTGGCGGCCGGGCCGTCGACCCATACCTCGGTCCAGCCGTCGGGCATCGGGGTGCCGGTGCGTACGCGGCCGCCGAGGAAACGTTGCAGCAGGGGCAGCGTGTCGGGGTGGACGCGGGCTCGGGCGGTGACGGCGTGCATGCCGTCCTGGAAGGCTCCGGACAGGGTCCGCCAGGCCGTGGCGAGGTCGAAGCCGGGTGGGCGGGTGACCGGTTCGCCGGTCGGGTCGACGGAGGTGACGCGGCTGAGGCGGAAGGTGCGCAGGCCCTTGTCCGTACCGGCGACCAGGTAGTCCACGCCCGCCTTGGCGACGAGTCCGAGGGGGTCGACGGTGCGTTCACCTGCCGGTTTGCCGATGCTCGCGTACCCGAGGCGGACGCGGATGCCGTCCACGACGGCGGCCTGGAGCGCGGTGCGGTGGGCGGTGTCGGCGGTGAGGGCGTTGCGGGTCCAGTCCGTGGCGTCGACGACGCCGGCGCGGGTCGCGGCGTGGGCCTGTTCCCGCATGGGCGGGGGCAGGGCGCGGACCAGTTTGCGCAGGGTGGTGCGCAGTTCCGGGGTGGCCGAGAGGGGGCCGGCGGCGAGGAAGAGCGCGCGGGTCTCGTCGGCGGTCAGTCCGGTGAGGTTGGTACGGGCCCCGCCGACGAGGGACCAGCCGCCGCCGCGGCCGCGCTGTGAGTAGACGGGGATGCCGGCCGCGGCCAGGGCCTCAAGGTCGCGGCGCGCGGTGCGCTCGGAGATTTCCAGTTCGGCGGCCACTTCGGGGACGGTGACGCGGCCGCGTTCCTGGAGGAAGAGCAGGGTCGCCACCAGCCGGTCGGCTCTCATGTGCCCTCTTTTCTCTTTCGCGGGTGTCGCCGTTGCGTCGTCTTTCATTCTCTTCGGGAAACAGGCCAGGAGGTGGCCACTTTTGTTTGCAGGATGAGGTCATGAACAAGATCGAGCAGCTCAACGAGACCCCGTCCGACTCCAGCGGTACCGTCCCCGGCGCCACCCCCGCCCCCTTGTCCGTCGATCCGCGGACCGATCTCGCCGCGGCCGTCGAGCTGGCGGGCCGTACGCTGGCCGCCGTCCGGCCCGAGCAGTACGACGCGCCGACCCCCTGCGAGGAGTTCGACGTACGGCGGCTGTCGAGCCACCTCGTCGCCGTGGTCCGCCGGATCTCGGTGATCGGGCGCGGCGAGGACCCGTTCAGCGTCCCGTCCTTCGCCGACGAGATCGCCGACGGCGGATGGGCGGCGGCCTGGGGGCCGGGGGCGCGCGAGGTCGCGGAGGTGTGGGCGGATCCGGGCATCCTCGGCCGGCAGCTGCGCCTGCCGATGGGCGTCCTGCCGGGCGCGGCCGCCGCGGCCGTCTACACGCACGAACTGATCGTGCACACCTGGGACCTGGCCCAGGCGACCGGGCAGGAGGTGGAGTGGGACCCGGCTGTCATCGAGCGCGTGATCGGCGTCGTACGCCGCGCACTGCCGGCCGAAACCCGGGGCGGGCGGATCCCCTTCGCGGAAGTGGTGGCCGTGGACCCCGGGGCCCCGGCCATCGACCGGCTCGTGGCGTGGGCGGGGCGGCGGCCGTGAGGGGTGCGGCGGGGGCGGCCTCCCAGGTCGGCTGAAGGGGGCCGCCCGCGTCAGCGGGCTATGGAGACGGCGAACGGGGTGAAGCCGCTGGAGCGGATCACGTGGGGGACGAAGAGGATCGCGGCCTCCGTGGCGCGGGCGGTGCGGATGCCGCCGAGGTCGGTGATCCACTCCGGCTGCCAGCCGAGGTCGGTGAGGAGAGCGCGTACGGTCTGCTTGGCCTGCGGGTCCTCGCCGGAGAGGAAGGCTTCGGGGGCCTGGGTGAGCATGGCCGGTGCGGTCATCACCGGGTAGAGCATGGTGTTGAGGGTCTTGACGACGTGCGTGTCGGGGAGGGCCTGCTGCAGCTGCTCGGCGAGGCTGGAGCCGGGGTAGAGCAGGTCGGCGGGCAGGCCGTCCGGGCCGTCGGTCGTGGCGTTGGAGACGTCGACGAGGATCGTGTCGCGCAGTTCCTCGCGCAGGGCGGTGAGCCGTTCCAGTGATCCGGCGCCCGGGGTGGCGTTGATGACGATCCGGGCCGTCCGGGCCGCGTCGGCGGCGGCGCCGGGGGTGCGGTCCGCGACGGTCACCTGGTGTCCGGCGCGGGTGAGGGCGGCGGCCAGGTTGCCGCCGACGCGGCCGTTTCCGAGGACGGCGATGGCGGTCGTGGTGGTGTTCATGGTGATCGGGGCCTTCCGTGTGTGCGGGCGGGGGTGCGGTGGTGGGGTGGGGCGGGGTCAGCGGGAGAGGGTCGCGGCGGCCTGGGCGTGGACGCCGGGGGCGGCGGCCAGGAAGCTCTCGCTCTGCGGGGTCCAGGGGCGGCCTTCGGCGTCGGAGATCCGCCCGCCGGCCTCGGTGACCAGGAGGGCACCGGGCAGCAGGTCGGCGCGGGCGCCGGCGAACTGCCAGAAGGCGTCGATGCGGCCGGCGGCCACGTTCACCAGGTGCAGGGTGGCGGGCACGGAGGTGCGGACGACGAGCGCGTCGAAGAGCATCGCGGTGATCGAGGAGCCGACGCGCCGTACGACCTTCTCGTCCTCGTCCGGCCGGGCCTGGCTGGTGGCGACGATGCCCAGGCCGAGGTCGGCGGTCGGGGCGACGCGCAACGGCCGGCCGTCGAGGTGGGCGCCGCCGCCGGTGAGCGCGGTGTAGGTCTCGCCGGTCAGCGGCAGGTGGACGACGGTGAGCACCGGCTGGTTCTCCCGTACGAGGGTGGCGGTCACCGCCCAGTCGGGGAGGGCGTGGAGGTGGTTGACGTTGCCCTCGGCCGGGTCCACGACCCACCACTCGCCGGACGGCAGCGCCCCGCCGTCCAGTTCGTCCTCCACCCAGCCGGCCTCCGGGCGCAGGGCGGTGAGGCGGGGGCGCAGGATGTCGAGGGCGGTGTTGTCGTTGGCGGCGAGGGCGCTCATCAGCTCCTCGCGAGTCCGGTAGCGGACCACGTCGCCGAAGCGCTCGGTCAGGGCCGAGCCGGCGGCACGTACGGCGGCCGCGGTCTGGGCGAGCAGGTCGGCGTCGGTGGCGGGGGCGGTGGGGGTGGTGGGCGTGGTGGTCTGGAGGGTTTCGGACATGGCGGTACTCCTGTGGGTGGGGTGGGGTTGGTGGGGTCTGCGGAGCATGCGGCGTGCGGTGTGTTCCGTACTCCGCCGCTCTGCTCTGCGCTGTGCGGTGCTGCGCTGTGCTGTGCTTGTGCTTTGAAGGTATAGAGGGCGTTGATTAACTTCAAATGCATGTCAAGCACGCCTAGGATTACTCCCATGCAACTGGATTTGAATCTGCTCGCCGCGCTCGACGCGCTGCTGGAGGAGGGGAGTGTGGCGGGGGCGGCCGCGCGTCTGCATGTCACCGCCCCCGCGATGAGCCGGAGTCTGGGCCGGATCCGGCGTACGACCGGGGACCAGATCCTGGTGCGCACCGGCCGTACGATGACCCCCACGCCGTACGCGATCGCCGTACGGGAGCAGGTGCACGAGCTGTTGCAGCAGGTCCAGGGGGTGCTGGCGCCGAGCCGTGAGCTCGATCTGGCGACGCTGGAGCGCACGTTCACGCTCCGCTGGCACGAGTCCCTGGTCGCCCTGGGCGGTCCCGCGCTGCTGGCGGCGGTGCGGGATCAGGCGCCGGGCGTGCGGTTGCGTTTTGTCGCCGAATCGAGCACGGACTCCCCCGAGTTGCGGCGCGGCGCGGTCGATCTGGAGGCGAACGCCAACCGCCCGGGCGCGCCGGACATCCGGGCCGAGAGCGTGGGCGAGACCCGCATCGTGGTGGTCGTGCGGCAGGGGCATCCCCTCACCCGCCTCAAGACCGTCACCGCCGAGCGGTACGCCGACGTCGAACACGTCACCGTCTCGCGCCGCGGCAACCTCAGCAACGCCGTCGACGATGCCCTGGCGCAACTGGGCCTGACCCGCCGGGTGGTGGCGACCGCGCCCACGGAGGCGGCGGCGCTGGAGTTCGCGCGCGGCTCGGATCTCGCGATCAGCGTCCCCGAGGCCACGACGCGGTCAGCGGTGGCCGACCTCGGCCTGGTGGTCCTCCCGCTCCCCCTCGAACTGCCGGCGGCGCCGATATACCTGTCGTGGCATCAGCGCTACGACACCGACCAGGCCCACGCCTGGCTGCGCGGGCTGGCGCGCGGGGCGCTGGGGGTGCGGGGGGCGTCGTAGGCGGGGCTCCGTACGGGCGGCTTCGCACGTACGGCAGCGGACGTACAGGACCGGGCTGAGCGCGGATTGGCGGGTGCTCGGTCGACCCGATGCCCACAACAGCCCGTAGACCTGCACGTCATCGAGCGCCCCGACCATGCCTGTCAGCAGGGCCTGACGGGACGCCAGGTCCAGGTGGTGGTCCGGCGTGCCGTCGGGCCGGGTACCGGGCCCGCGCGGCGGAGCGAGGCCGTGGTCGGGTCCCTCCTGCTGATCGCCGGGGACGTCGAAAGCTGCGGCCTGGACGCGACCGACCTCCGCAGGGCCGCCGACACCGCACGCGACGGAGCGGAGGTGCTGGACGAGGGGCCGGTGGCACCTCTACGCGGTACGCCACCTCGGCGCGCTGCGGCTGGAGCGTCACCGCCTCGGCAATGAGGCCCGCGTCGAAGCTTCGTACGGGGCAGTGGCGGAGGAGTTTAACGCGCTGGGCTGAGCAGCGGCGTCAAGAAGCGTTCGAGGCGCAGCCTTCACGGCTGAACGAGACTGCGCCGCACCACGCGGACTCGCCTTCCGCCTGTGTCGAGGCCCGGCGGTCGACAGGTGGTCGGCAGGTGGTCGGCGGGTGGCCCGTTTCCGTCGGGCAAGGCCCTGATCGGGTGTCGTGCTGCGGCTTCCCACTCGAACGTGTGAGTTCAAAAGTGTCGACCCCCGCAGGGACTGGCCTGCGCGCCCCACTCGTATCCGAGTTCGAGATATTCACCCTTTCGTGGCCGTTACAGGCCGGGTTCCGAAGCGTTTCTAGAGCACCAGTGCCATCTCGCCACCCAGTTGGAGGACGCCATGGATGCCAGCCCCGCAGTCGGGCGAAAGCCCCTCAGATTCGAACAGGTCAGGGCCGCGAGGCGAGCCGTGCGCCCGCTCCGGCAGCGTGGTGATGCGGCGGCAGCGGTTCGTCAGGGCTCGCCCAGGCCGGGAGCGGGGTGGGCGGCATGAGCCGGCGGCGGAAAGGCGCGGACGGCGCCTCGAAGGTGTCGGAGTCGGAGCGGCTGCTCTTCGGCGGGGAGCTGGCCTACGACATCGGCTGGGACCAGCACGAGGGTGCCTGGCTGGAGCTGGGCCTGTGGACCATGGCCAAGGGCTTACCCCGGATGATCGCCACCGGCCTGCGGCTCGCCCACCTCGCCGACGCTCGGGCGCTGCGCGTGGTCATCGCCGCCGAAGTCGGGCGCGGGGTCACGCAGGCGGTCGGGCTGGTCGCGGTCAACAGCGTCCTGGGCCACATTCTCGGCGGCGGGGTGACGAACGCACGGCTGGCCAACGCCTTCCCGGCGCTGACGGTGGTCGCGGTCGTGGCGTTGCTGGGTTCGCTGCTGCGGTCCGCCTCCACGGCCGCGACCGGCGAGCTGGAGCCTAAGGTGCAGCGGGTCGCCACGGAGCAGTACCTGGCGCTGGTGCACCGGGTCGAGCTGGCGGCCATCGAGGACGACGAGTTCCACCGCCTGCTGGACGCCGCCCGCTACGGCGCCGATTCCGCCCGCCGGATGATCCGCTACTGCACCAACACGCTGAACTCGGGCATCTCGCTGATCGCGGCGGCGGGCGTGCTCACGGTCCTGCACGCCGGGCTCTTCCCCTTGCTCGTTCTGATGACCCTGCCCAGCGCCTGGAGGTCCCTGACGATCTCCAAGCAGCGCTACCTCTCCTTCCACACCTTCGTCCAGCACGCCCGGGCCGGCCATCTGCTGGGGCAGCTGCTGACCCAGCGGGAGGCGGCCGCCGAGGTCCGGGTCCATGAGGTCGGGCCCTTCCTCCTCGGTCACTTCCACGAGATGGCGGAGACGAGCGAGCGCGAGCAGACCCGTCTGGCGCGCAGCGCCGCCAGGATCGGCCTGATCGCCGACGGGGCGTCCGGCGTCGCCACCCTCCTGACGTACTCGGCACTCGGGCTGTTCCTGTGGAGCGGGCGGATGGACCTCGCGGTCGCCGGCACCGCCGTCCTGGCCATCCGTACCGGGTCCTCCAGCCTGGACAGCCTCGTTCTGCAGATGGCGGACCTTCATCAGGAATCGCTTTTCGTCTCCGACTTCGAGCGCCTGTGTACGGAGGCCAGGACGCGGGCCATCCCGGAGACCGGGGAGGACCTGCCCGAGGAGGTGGGTGAAGTCCGCTTCGAGAAGGTCACGTTCACCTACCCGGGCAGTGGAGGGGAGAGGCCGGAGCCGACTCTCCGGGAGGTGTCCCTGTCCTTCCCGATGGGCAAGGTCATCGCGCTGGTCGGCGCGAACGGCTCGGGCAAGTCCACACTCGTCAAGCTGCTGGCCGGACTGCACCTGCCGGACGAGGGCGGGGGCACGATCTGGTGGGGCGGCGTCGATGCCGCGAAGGCAGACCGCCGCCAGATCTTCGCGCGGGTCGGCCTCATGTCGCAGGCTTTCTTCCGCTGGCCGTTCACCGTCCGGGTCAACATCGGCATCGGGAACCCCACCGTCCCCATCGACGACCTGGGCGTACGCGAGGCCGCGGCGTTCTCCGGCGCCGACCGGTTCGTCGACGGTCTGCGGCGCGGCCTCGGCACGCTGCTCGGCCGCGGCTACAAGGGCGGGCAGGAGGCGTCCGGCGGCGAGTGGCAGATGGTCGGGATCGCCCGTGCCTGGTACAAACGCGCCCGGATCCTGGTGGTCGACGAGCCGACGAGCGCCCTCGACGCCGTCGCGGAACAGCGCGTCTTCGACCAGATCCGCGCCCTGGCCGCCGCCGGTCAGACGGTCGTACTGATCACCCATCGGCTGCACTCCGTACGGCACGCCGACGTCATCCACGTGATGAAGGACGGGCGGCTCGCGGAGTCCGGGACCTTCACGGAACTCATGGACGAGGGCAGCGGCACGGGCGACTTCCGGCACGCGTACAGGATCCAGGCCGCCGCCTTCGCGGAAACGCTCCCCGGTCCGCGGACCGAGTCCGTACCCGCCGCGGAGACGGGAGAGGTGCCGTGACACAGACATCCGCCGCTCCAGGGGCGTTGGCGGGTCGCCTCCCCCCGGCAGGCCGGCCCAGCCCGCTGCCATCTCTCCTTCCCCCGCTCACCCACCGCCCCTCCGCGAGGACACGATGACGCCGCCCAACACCCACATCCGCGACCTCCTCACCGCCTACCTGGCGAGCCACCCCGCTGAAGCAGCGCAACTGGCTCCCCTGGCGCAGGCACTCGAAGCCGCAGACGCCACCCCTACGGAGCGATCGACTCTTCCTGGCCACATCACGTGCAGCGCGGTCGTCGTCGACCGCCACCGCCGGATGCTTCACATCCGTCACCAGGTCAGCGGCAAGATGCTGGCGCCGGGCGGACACGTCGAGGACGGCGACCGGACGCTGCTGGAGGCCGCGCTGCGCGAGGTCCACGAGGAGACCGGCATTCCGCCCGGCGCCCTGTGCACCACCGTCGCGTACGGCCGTCTCCCCTTCGACATCGACATCCACGACGTCGACGCCCGGCCGGACAAGGGGGAAGCCGCCCACCGGCACTACGACTTCCGCTTCGTCTTCGCCCTCGTCCCGGAGGAGGTGGAGATCACGCTCCAGGGAGAGGAGGTCTCGGCCGCCGAGTGGCTGTCCTTCGACCACGTCACGTCCCCGATCCTGCGGACGAAGCTCCGCACCTCCGGGCTGGACGGCCGCGTCGAACCCGTCAACGCCTCGGCGCTGATCCACGACGGCCACGGCCGCTACCTGCTCCACCTGCGCGACGACCTGCCCGACATCTGGGAACCGGGAGCGTGGGCCCTGCTCGGCGGCGGCCGCGAGCCGGGCGACATCTCACTGGAGGACACCGTCCGCCGTGAGCTCCGCGAGGAGGCGGGGATCGAGCCGGCCTCCCTGGAGCCCTTCGCCGTCGAACTCGCCACCGGCACGGACGGCCTGACCGTACCGGTCCAGATCTTCACCGCGCGGTGGAACGGAGACCCGGCGGGCCTTCGCCTCACCGAGGGCGTGATGCTCGCCTGGTTCGACACCGAGGCCATGCCCCGCCTGCGACTGAGCCCCAGCACGCTGGAGCTCGTACGGCAGCACGCCTCCCGCAGCCGGCCGGACGGGGAGCGATCCGCGGCCCGCGGACCGGATACGGCGGAGACGCCCGAGGCGGGCAGCAGGGGCGTCCCACACATCATCGGCGTCCACCTCTACCTCGAACGCGACGGCCAGGTGCTCCTGGGGCTGCGGCACCCGGACTCCGCGTACGCGGGCGGCACACACCACTTCCTCGCCGGCCACTGCGAGCAGGAATCGGCCGTGGCCTGCCTGGTGAGGGAGGCGCAGGAAAAGGCCGGGCTGCGCATCGATCCGCAGGACGTCGAGCTCGCGCATGTCGTGCACACGGTGGACCGGCCCGGCGCCCAGCCCCGGGTCGGCTTCGTCTTCCGCGCGCGCCGGTGGACGGGTACGCCGGAGGTCCTGGAGCCGGACCGTTGCGTCTCCTGGGACTGGTGGCCCGCCGACACCCTCCCCGAGCCGATCGTCCCGTACACCCGTGCCGCGATCGAGGGCATCCGGGCCGGACGCCCGTACACCGAACTCGGCTGGGACTGAGGGCAGAGAGGGGGACGTACGTGGCCGGTCCGGCTGGGCAGTTCGGGGAGGGGTTGCGGCCGGGCTGGAAACGCCTGGTGGCCGGACGCGTTCGTCCCCGGTCCTTCGGCGGGAGGAGCTGATGGGGCAGGCGTACGTGGGCGGCAGCGGGCAGTGGCGCGCTGTCCGGGCTGCGGTACGGCGGGCAGAACGTGCCCGCCGTACCGCGCGGGGCGGCCCGCTCTCTGGCCGGGTGCCGGGCTCGCGGTCGGGCGGGGCCATGACGGCTGTGTCCGGTACGGCCGGCACGACCGCCCCGCTGCTGTCCCGTCTCGGGCTGCGCCCGGGGCGGGGGCGTCCTGGACATCGGGACGGGCGGTGGGGTGATGGCATCCCTCGCCTGCCTGATCGCGTAGCAAACCGGGAGGGGCTCTGGGGGCTGGGACGCGTACGTCAGCACCGCCACCCGCGAACAAAGTCCGCGCTCGGTCACCGGCTGGCCGTCGTGTCGGGAAACGGTCGACGCGGCTCGCGGCCGGGGGCTGGCGGCTGGCGGTGCACGGCTCTTCGCGCCGTGCACGGTCACCAGCCTGCTGGAGCCTCTGGCCTCGGCAACCCGGCGGGCTCTCGCTGGCGCGCTCGCCGATGCTCACTCCGTTCCGCGGGTCCTGACCGCCATCCCGAAGACCGCCACCAGACGGAGGCAAACGCCGCTGGAGGCGGCGGCAGTAGGACATCGCGCCGACAGACAGCAGCACCACCTACGCGGATGTCCAGCGGACGAAGCGCGGGGAATGTGTCCGTCTCTGAACCACCGCTCGCCTGGCCATCGGCGGCCGATTGCGGCTCCTGAGCCACCGACCGCCTCGACGGCGCACTGTGGCCTGCGGGACACCTGCGCAGAGATCCAGGACACCGCCACCACCAACCGGAAAAACCACTGGTCAGCGTCCACGACGCATCCACCGAACCCGCCAGACACCCCGCCACGAAAACGAAGGAAACAAACCCATGACCGCCCCCTCCCCCACCACCACACCGCGATCCGGCGGCTGTCTGTGCGGGCTCGTCACGTTCACGGTCGCCGGTGAGCCGGACTTCCCTCATGCCTGTAGCTGCCTTCACTGCCAGAGGCTGTCAGGCGGGCCCGTCATGTCGTGGGTGTCCTTCCCGCTCGCCGGCCTGATCTGGTCTGGCGGCGGCGAGCCGTCGTGGTACTACACCTGGCCGGACTCCCGGCGCGGCTTCTGCCCGGCCTGCGGCAGCCAGGTCTGTGCCCTCGACGACGGGGCCGACAGCATCGCGGTCACTCTCTCCGCGCTGGGCAATTCGCCCGATCTGGTCCCGGTCACGCAGAGCTTCCGGGAGACTGCGGTCCCTTGGCTGCGCCAGGTCCCCGACACCTCTCGCCCGACTGACCCCACGGCCCCTGCCACGCCACACGATCGGAGGCCCATGTCCCTGTCCGATTCGACCGACCACCACGACATCGCGCACCAGGACAGCCCGCGCACCGCGCTCCCCGGGACAGCCCGGTGAGCGGCGCCGAGCGGCACATGGTGCCGGTCGACGTGCACCTGGTCCTGCGCCGGGGCGGTGGCGCGCACGGCCCGGAGGTGTTGCTGTCGCGGCGGGCCGGGCCGGTGTACGCCTCGGGGCTGTGGCATCTGCCGTCCGGGCATCTGGATCCCGGGGAGGACATGGTCGCGGCCGTGATCCGGGAGGCCCGCGAGGAGACCGGGGTGCTGATCGAGGCGGAGGACGTGACTGCGGCCGTCACCGTTCACCACCGCCCGCCTGTCGGGTCCCGTTCCCAGCTGGGGGTCTTCTTCGAGGTACGGCGCTGGTCCGGCCACCCGCAGATCATGGAGCCGGACCGCTGCGACGGCATGGACTGGTATCCCCTGGACGCCCTCCCCGGGCCGATGGTCGCGTACTGCCGCGCCGGGCTAAATGCCTACCGCGGCGGTCTGCCCGCCGCCGTCCACTTCCAACGGCCCGGCGACACCATCGAGTACGACCCGGCCGCCCCTGACCGCACCCGTCTCCTGCCCGGCCCGCCCCCTCCCGGCGCGACAGAACTGCCGCACCTGCTACGGGACTTCGCCGAACGAGCCATCGGCCGCATCGAGCAAGCCACGGAGGTGTCCTGGCTCCGCACCGGCAGCCGGGTATGGCGACTCACCGGCCACGGCGGCTCTGGCCCCGGTCCCGGCTCCGGCGGCGGAACCTGGTACCTGAAACGGCACCGCGGAAGGAAGTTCCACGACCGGGAAGTCGCCGCCTACCGCTCCTGGGTGCCCGCCCTCGGCCCGCACGCACCCCGCCTGATCGCCGCCGACACCCCGGCGCAGGCCGTCGTCGTCACCGCCCTGGCCGGCCGCCCGCTGCACGGCATGGTCCTCACCCCCGCCGACGAGGCCCGCGTCCAGCACGACCTCGGCCGCCTCACCCGCACCCTCCACCACAGCGTCCCCGAACGCCCCGCCGGCACCACGGCCGCGACCGCCGCCGACAAGATCGAACGCCACCTGGAAGCCGCGCGCCCCCACCTCACCGAAGACGACGAGGCCCTGGTCCTGACCCTGGCCGACGCCTACGCCGACCTCCCGCGCCCCGCACTCGTACCCACCCATGGCGACCTCCAGTACCGCAACATCCTCCTCACCCCCGACGGCCGGCTACAGCTCCTCGACTTCGAGCGGTCCGAGTACAACACCGCCACCCGCGACCTCGTACGCCTCAGCGACACCTGGACCGGCCGCCCCGACCTCCGTACCGCCTTCCTCACCGGCTACGGACGCCACCTCACCCCCACCGAGGAACTACGCCTGGACTGCGAAGCCGCCTTCGACGCCGTCTCCGGCATCGCCTACGGCACCCGCCACCACGACCCCGAAGTGACCGAACGCGCCCACCGCACCCTGCGACACCTCCACACCACGTAGCCCATACGCCCCGACAGCGAAGGCAGACCCGATGCCGACACCCGGACCCCGCCTCGCCACCCCCGCCGACGCCCCCGACATCGCCCGCCCGCGCTCGGAGAACGTCCTCCCCGAACCCCTCGACCCGGCCTGGCTCACCACCTGCGCCGACCAGCTCGCCCTACGCCTCCGCCCCACGCCTCCGGCACGGCGGCGACGCCCGCGCCTACGTCCTCGGCTCCCCCACCAGCGGCCTCAGCACCTGCGCCCTCGGCCTCGTCCACGCCACCCTCCCTGACCCGAGGTACCCCAAGGGCCTGGCCGTACGGATCCACGCGGTCGCCACCGACCCCGCCCACCGCCGCCACGGCCACGCCAAAGCCGCCCTCCTCACCTACGAGCTCTGCGCCACCCCATGTCCACCCCCATATCCACCCCCCTCTACCAGGCACTGGGCTTCACCGCCGACCCCGCACTCACGCGCATGACCCGACACCCCGCACCCACCGAAGGGACCACGCCATGACCAAGCAATGGCTCCCACCCGAGGAATTCGCCGCCACCCTCCCCAAGGCCACCGTCTTCGGCGCCGTCTTCTTCACCGACCCCGACGACCGCCCCGTCCAACTCCGCGCCACCTACTCCCACACCCACCCCTGGCAATGGCCCGGCGGCATCGCCGAACCAGGCGAACGCCCCTGGGAAACCGCCGTACGCGAATGCCACGAGGAAACCGGAATCCACCTCCCCGGCCCACCGAAACTCCTCGCCAGCGTCTTCGGCCTCCCCGGCAGCGCCTGGCCCCTCGCCACGGTCGGCTTCGTCTTCGACGGCGGCCGGCTCACCACCGCACAACTCACCGACATCACTCTGGACCCCGACGAACACGACCAGGTACAAGCCCTGACCGTCCCCGAATGGCAGCACCTGATGCCCCCACGCGACCACACCCGCCTCCAGGCCGTCATGCACGCACGCAGCACCGGGATCCCGGCGTACTTCGACACCTGGGACTGGGAGGTCTAGATGAGCATCGTCCTGATGTCCGATCCGCGGGTGGCCGCGATCCCCGTGGCCGAGAACGGCGATCCGCTCACCGACGTACGCACCGCGGACGGAGCGATCCTGCTCGACGACCGCCGCTCCGATCCCGCGCGGGCCTTCGCACACCTCCGCTCAAGCGTCCTGGACCGGCTGCAACACGCCCAGTCGCTCCTGCCCGACGGCCTGCGGCTGCTCGTCGTAGAAGGGTTCCGGCCTCCGGAACTGCAGCAGCGGTACTTCACGGAGTACGCGGCCGAGCTGCGGGCCGTCCGCGCCGACTGGTCGGCGGAGGAGCTGCGGGCGCAGGCGAGCCGGTACGTGTCGCCGCCCGAGATCGCTCCGCACAGCGCGGGCGCGGCCGTCGACCTGACCCTCGTGGACGCCGATGGCGCCGAGCTGGACATGGGAACACGGGTCAACGCCGACCCCGAGGAGAGCGCGGGCGCCTGCTACACCCTCGCGGACGGCATCCCCCGGCAGGCCCGGCTGCACCGCGCCACCTTGAGCCGCGCGCTCGGGGCCGCGGGGCTCGTCAACTACGGCACGGAGTGGTGGCACTGGTCCTTCGGGGACCGCTACTGGGCCCTGATGACCGGCGCGCCAACAGCCCTCTACGGGCCCGTCTCCCCGCCCCCACCGCATCCTCCCGAGCAAGCGGACGGACACGCACACAAGCGCGGAGACGGACACGGATACGGAGCACGCACCGCATGAGCACCACGCACCCCATCAGCACCACGCACACCGTCCTGGACTGGCACGCCCACTACGAGTCCGGCCGCGACTTCCTCCCCCTGACCGACGCCGAGAAGGCCGCCCTCAGCGAGCATCTGAACCTGCCCCTGGCGGAGGACGTCCAGGGCGCCCCGGCCCTGGACGTGGCCTGCGGGACCGGAGAGCTCGCCCGCTTCCTCGGCGCGGCCGGGTACCGGGTCGACGCGGTGGACTGGGCCCGGTCCGCGGTCGAGCGGGCCGGGGCCCTCTCCGCCGGGGTCTCCTTCCGGCAGCTCGACATCAGCGGCGGCGACCTCTCCTCTCTCACCCCGGCCGACAGCGGCGGCTACCGGCTCATCACCATGCGCCGGGCCCTGGCCCACCTGCCCGACCGCACCCGCACGGTCACCGAACTCGCCGCCCTGCTCCACGAGGACGGCACGCTGTGTGTGATCACCCCGCACGCCGGCCGGCACCCGGAGGAGCAGCGCGGAATCTGCCTGGACGACGCCGAGATCGGCCTCCTCACCGACGGCTGGCAGCACACCGAGCGCATCGAGGCCGACGGCTCCACGATCCTGCTGCTGCGGGGGCCCCGTACCGGATCCGTCGCCTACCACGAGAAGTGGGCCCCGAAGCCGGTCGCGCTGGCCGGTGTCGCCGTCGTGGTCACCAACGGCCACGGTCAGGTGCTCCTCGGCTGGAATCCCTCCCGGGCTGTCTGGGAACTCCCGGCGGGCAAGGTGGAGCCGGGCGAGGCGTTCGAGGCGACGGCGGTACGCGAACTCGCGGAGGAGGCGGGCCTCCACGCCCGGCCGGAGTCCGTGCTCCTGCTGGGGACGCTGTGCGACGCCGCCCACGGACTCACCCGTATCACCGAGATCGCGCGCATCACCGACCACACGGGCCGGCCCGCGGCGCGCGAGCCCGAGTTGATCACCCGCTGGGAGTGGCACACCCCGTCCGCCCTGCGCGGCCTGCCGCAGCCGCTTTTCACGACGTCCGCCCAAGCCCTGAACGTGGTCTGGCCGGGCCTCCTGCCCGACGTCCCTGACGCGCATCACACGCCGAGGCCGCCCGGCGACGTACCACTGACGTTCGCGGAGCCGCCCGCGGCCGTGCGGCTCCGCGAGCAGCTGGTACGGGATCTCACGGAGGCTGGCTGGACCGACACCCCGGAGCTGCGGCGGGCGTTCCAGGCGGTGCCCCGGCACGCCTTCCTGCCCGAGCAGCCGCTCGACCGGGCGTACGCCAACGAGGCGGTGGCCACCGTGTTCGACGAGGGCACGGGGCAGTCGACGAGTTCGGTGTCCCAGCCGGAGATGCAGGCGCTCATGCTGCGGCAGGCAGGGCTCCGGCCGGGCGCGCACGTGCTGGAGATCGGGGGCGGCGGCTACAACGCCTCCCTCATCGCGGAGCTAGTCGGGCCGGCCGGGTCGGTGGTGTGCGTGGAGATCGACCCGTACGTGCAGGTCCGTACGCGCCGCTTCCTCGCCGAGACCGGGTACGCGGACCGGGTCCGGCTCGTCCTCGGCGACGGCGCCCACGGCGCCCCGGAGCACCTGATTCCGGCGAACGGCTTCGACGCCGTCCTCGTCACCGTCGCCGCGAACGACGTGCCGCGGAGCTGGACCGGCCGGCTCGCGGAGGGCGGGCACCTGGTCGTACCGCTGCGGATCGGCGGGTTCACGCGGCTCGTCGGCCTGCGGAAAGAGGGCTCGGCGCTGGTCTCCACGCACATCAGCCCGTGCGGATTCGTCTCCATGCAGGGCGCCGGCCGCTGGGACGACACGCCGGTCCCGATCGGGGACACCGGCTACGGCATCCGCTGGGAGGACACCCCGCCCGCCCCGCTCGACGGCCTGGCCCGCGCCGTCGCCGGCGGCGGGTCGGAGCTGTGGACGGGGGTGACGGTGCGCGGGGGCGAATCCTTCGAGGACCTTCAGCTGTGGCTGGCCACGTCCCTGAACGGCTTCTGCCGCATGGAAGGCGACCCGGACAGGCGGGGCCCGGTACGGCTGCCGAAGCGCTCCGGGGCCGCGGCGGTCGTCCTCGGCGGGGCGCTGGCCTGCCTGATGACGGAACGCCGCGAGCACGACGAGGCCACCGGGGCCTCCACCTGGGAGTTCGGCGTCCAGAGCTTCGGGCGGGACGGGGGCGGCGACGGGGACGGCCGCGGCAAGGACGCCGCGGATGCCCTCGCGGCCGCGGTCCGTACCTGGGACCGGGACCTGCGGGACCGGAGCAGGCCGCGGCTGACGGTACTGCCCGCCGGTACTCCCGACTCGGCACTCCCGGCCGGGGACGTCGTGGAGAAGGCCGGGTGCCGCGTGGTGGTCTCCTGGCCCGGACGCGACTACCAGGACGACCCGGGACGGCCGGCATGACCGAACCGAACATCCCGCAGGCCGTCTTCGCACCCCCCGCCGAGACGTCCGGCCGCCGGCGCATGCGCCGAGCACACGAGCGAGCCGCCCTGGTCCTCAGCGTCTCGGCATCCGGCCCGGAAGCGTGGGGATGGAACGGCCGGACCCTGGGCCGCCGAGCCGGTCAGTACTGGCTGCGACTGGTCAGCGCTCCCGCCGACAGGCGCAACGCCCGCCTGTGGGACGGCACTGCGGCGGCGGACTCCGCCCTGCCTCGCTCCGTACCCCGCCCTCGCCTGCGCGACGTCACCGAGTGGACCGAGGACACCATCGCCTACCGCGCCGAACTGTCGGAATACATCGCCCGGCCCGCGCTCCAAACGGGCGGCCCGATCCTGACAGCCGACGTGGACCTGCCCCAGTTCTGGTGGGACGACCTGCGCAAGGCGCTCGCCGCCACCGCGACGGTACCGACCGACCGTCAGGCCGTACGACAGCAGTGGATCGACCGCAACTTCACCCGCTTCCTCGGCATCCCCGCACCCACGATCGACTCCTGGACCACAGGCCACGGAGACTTGCACTGGGGCAACCTGACACCACACCCCCTCGTCCTGCTCGACTGGGAGGGGTGGGGCCGCCTCCCCACCGGGTACGACGTGGGCCTCCTCCACGCCTACACCCTCACCCGGCCCGCCACAGCCGCGCGCATCCGCAGCGAGTACGCGCACATCCTCGACACCCCGGAGGGACGGCTCGGCGAACTCGTCGCCCTGGCTCAGCTGCTCCAGGTCACCGCCCGCGGCGCCCACCCGGAGCTCGCCCCGCACCTGGCCCGCCGGGCGCAACACCTCACCGGGACACCGGTGCCGGCTGTGCCCCTACGGGCGTAGGAGATCCCCGCGCATACAAGACGGCTGCCCTCCCGGGAATGCCCACCCATCAGCCGACTGCCTGGGATCCCGTCTCAGCGCCTACGGTGCCCACCCCTGGACCGACCATCTCGATGAGGCAGGCCCCTCGGCCCTTCCGTTTCGCTAGGGTGCTGCCCCTACCGCCACGGAGGTACGCAGTGGAAGACGAACCCCTCGATCGCTGGGCCGCCCGCCGCCAGGGCCGCCTGCGCAAACCCGGCGAGCGGAAGGCGATCACCCTGGGGACGGGCCCCCAACGCGCGGCCCACCTCGCCCCGGACACACCCCGCCTGATCGTCGAATGGGACGGCTTCGCCTGGCAGGCGCTGGCGACGGTGGAGAATTACGCGGCAGCATGCCGCGCCCTCCTCCCAACATCGGAAACACAGCCCGCCGGCACAACGGAAACCACCGGCCCCGTCACCGGCCGAAGCCCACTGGCCCCAGGCACAGGACGCCACCGGAAGCCGCCGGCCTGACGGATCAGGAGAGCCCATGAACTGCGGAAACTGCGGAGCCTCGGCCCAGCAGGGGCCCGACGGCAAGTGGCTGTGCACGAACTACTGCGGCTGGTCCTCTGCCACGCCCCCGGCCACCGATGTAGCGTCGGACCATGACCTGGGACAGGGACGCCCCCGCTGCCGACCCCGCCTCTTCGGACGATGAGGTACTCACCGCACTGGAGATCACCACCACCGAGTGCCGCCAGTGCGGAACCCTCATCTCAGGACTGAACGGCCGCTACGCCTGTCCGCTGTGCGGCTGGGTCAACCATCACTCCGAGGGCCACGCGGGGCTGCCCACCGCGCAGGACGACCTGGACCACACCCCACGCAAGCCCTCCAGGCGCTCCCGCCGGTAGCCCGACCACCCGCCTCCACGCCCCCGCGGGGCATACGGACGCCGAGAGCCGCGCAGGCTACGTATCAGCCGCCTGCGTCGGCCTCTCCGACCGTTCCGTCTTCCGCCCCCTGCTGCCGGCGGCAAGGGTCGTCGGGTCCACCGCCTCGGCCGGGGCGCCGGAGGCGTAGAGGCCGTCGGGGGCCGTGTCGCGGTCGTGCGGCAGGAGCCAGAAGACCCGGCGGCGGAAGGTGCCGCTGGAGCGGGACGGCTTCGCCTGGGGCCCGAGCTGGGCGTAGCCGACCAGGCGGCCGTCGCGGTGGTAGGCGGGCTTGCCCCGGCGGGTGGGGAGGCGGTCGAGGGACTGGCGGACGTAGTCGAGTTCGCTGACGTCTTCGAGCCAGACCAGGCCGACTTCGTGCTGGATCTCGTCGTCGGAGATGAGAGAGCTCATACGTTCTCCTCCTCTGCGAGCAGTCCGATGCCGGGGTAGTACTTCTTCGAGTTGGACAAGATCATTTCTTTGGGTGAGGCCAGGCCCGCCAGCTCTCGGGCCCGCGCCGCGAAGGCTCGGGACGAGACGGTGGGCGCGCCTTCATTCTGGCACCAGGTGCGGTAGACGTTGTAGAGACGGGCTTGCTCGGCCCGGTGGTCGGCGTGGAACGTGCAGCACTCCTCGAAGAAACGGCCGGTGTGGTCCTCCGTCTCCGCGTACGCGGTGGTCGCGATCCGCACCGGGGCGGGACCGGTCAGGTCCTTCTCACCTGCGAGGTAGCGCCGGGCGCCGTCGATCAGCCACGCGAGGATGCCGGGGCCCTCCTCGGTGACGAGGATGTCGGCGAGATTGTCGATTTTCCGGTCGTCGGAGACGACCTTCTCGAAGGGCACCAGCCGCATACGGCGCCAGAAGGCGAAGCCGCCCGTCCCCACCTCAGGGCGGTGGTTGCCGATGAGCCAGAGCTTGTGCGTGGGAGCGAAGGAGAAGAAGTCCTGCCTCATGCGGCGGGCCTTGATCCGGTCACCGCCGGTGAGCAGCTTGACGCGCGCCTCGTCGAACTTGTCCCCCGGCTTGACCTCGGAGCACACGATGACGCGTCGGCCGTGCAGTTCGGCGAGCTCGGTGGGGTGGCCGTCGAATGTGCGCGCCATGAGGAATCCGGGCGGGGCGGCGTCGGCGTAGTCGCCCAGGAGCTTCATCAGCACGTCGAGGAGGACGGACTTGCCGTTCTTGCCCGCGCCGAAGAGGAAGGGCATGACCTGGGCACCGACGTCCCCGGTGATGGAGTAGCCGAGCATCAGGTGCAGGAAGTCGATCATCTCCCTGCCCTGGGAGTCGGAACCGAAGGTGTCCGTGAGGAACCGGGTCCAGCGAGGGGTGGGCTGCTGCTTGGGCGCGGCAGAGGTCGAGCGGGAGTGGAAGTCCTTGTCGGGCTGGGGGGCACGGACGAAACCGGTGCGGAGGTCGACGATGCCCGCCGGGGTGCACAGGGCGTACGGATCCGCATCGAGCAGTTCGGCCCGCAGGACCATGCCTGGGGCCGACTTGGCCTGGGTGAGCATCGCGTTCATGCCGGACGTGCTCAGGGCCCGGCGGCGGTGCTTCTGCAGTGCCTGGTTGCTGTGCACACCCCGGGGGTCGGTCGTCGCGAGGGCTTCGGCGAGGTCGCCGGCGGCCCAGACGACGGTGTCGTCCTCGTCGACCTGCCAACGGGTGGTGTCCCACCGGTACCAGCCCAGGCCGGGGACGTGCCGGTAGTCCCCCGCGTACAGGCGGACGAACAGCTTGGCGTTGCCGCGGTCGCTGAGGGTGTCGGGCAGGAGCCCCGCGGACGTCGCGTGGTCCAGGGGCGCGCGTTCACCACCCTGCGCGGGCACGGGCGGCGGGGCCTGGGCAAGGATCTGCGCCGCGACGGCCTCGGGGTCGAAGTCGAAGAGGAAGTCGTCGGCTTCAGGTACGGGGGTCACCGACGGCCTCCAAGGTGCAGGGGGCGCTTCGCGCCGGCGGCCATGCCGCTGCGGATGATCTGGCCGGAGCGCTGCTCCTGCCCGGGGCGGGCCGCTTCCGCCGTCTCCCGGAGCGCCATCTCGGCTTCGGGCTCGGTGAGGTGGCCGGCCGCGACCAGCCCGCCGAGGGTGTAGGCCGCCCGGTTGAGTTTTTCCGTGAAGCCCGCCCCCTCGATGACGTGCGAGCAGGCGGCTACATCGGCGAGCAGAGCGTCCAGCAGACGCGAGGTCTGCCCGCGCCCTCCTCCTGCCGCGAGTACGGCCTCACGAGCGCGCGGAGGTACCGGCCTGGGGGCAGGGATGTGAGAAGCCGGCAGATGCCCCGTGCGCTGGAGTTCCTGGGCCAGCCAAGCCGGGAGGGCAGCTGGACGCCGTACGGGCCCCACAGGGGCGTACAGGCCCGCTGCGGTGGCGGTCCCGGGAGCGATGATGTACCCGCCGTGGGCGCGGATGTCGATCTGCCAGGCGAGCGCCCGCTTCCCCGAGCCCGTGGAGCACTGCCAGCGGCGGCCGTCGGTGGCCCGGTACCAGACGTGCATGCCCCCGGAGGGGGTCCGTACCCGGAGCGTCGAGGTGTCGTCGGCCGGGCTCACCTCGCCCCTGAGCGCGGCGAGTACGGCGAGGGAGTGGTAGCCGGTCGTCATCCCGGAGAGGTCGATGTGATCCCCGATGGGAATGCCGGGCAGAGCCTTGTCCCGGTGCGGAGGAACGTCCTGGTGCGCATCGATGTCGACGACGACCAGCCCCGCCGGACCACAGGCCACGCCGACCCCGAGCGAGGGGGTACTCCCCCACCACTGGTCGATACGGTCGTAGTCCAGCGTGGCCGCGTGGAAGCCGTGGCACCAGCGACCGGCCGCGGCGCAGGGGCAGGTGCTGCGGGTATGCCCGTGCGCGCTGCACTCGGGGCAGTTGGCGACGGGCGTCTTGCGGCCAGGGGCCAGCGGGTGGACGGGCCAGCCATTGCTGGCACACCACCTGGCCAGCCTGAGGCCAGCGACTGAACGCTCAGGGGTGGGCTGCCCTGAGTCGCTGCGAGAAAACCGCAGCTCAGCGGGCATGTACTTCCCCTTACAGCGACTGAAGCGACTCAACAACGAACACAGACTAGCGAAAGTGTCGGGATGGCGGTGCAGCATGTCGCACGGATCCCGGTCGGCGTGTCGCGCGCACTGCCGCCGGACGGGCCCCCAGCGACTGAACTCAGAGGCCGGAGCGACCCAACGCTTTCGGTCGCTTCAGTCGCTCCCAGTAAACATGCAGGTCAGCGAGATTTCGAGAGCCAAACAGCGACTGAAGCGACTGAAGCCTCCTATATATGACGCACACGCGCACACATGAATGTCCTCATATACCGGAAGTTGAGTCGCTTCAGTCGCTGCCAGACCTACCGTATGGCCTCTGACCTGCACTTTTATCAGCGACTGAAGCTCAGCGACCGAAGCCGTACTCGGTCGCTGAGCTTCAGTCGCTGCCTCGGGGCCAGCGACTGACACCGACGAAGGTTGGGAGGCGGGCCCCCTTCAGTCGCTACCTCTCCCCCACTGAGTCGCTTCAGCCGGTGCGCTCGCTGGGTGGTAGCGGCTACGACAGGGGCGAGGGTCTTTTCCTGTCCCTCGGGCCGTAGACGTCTGTGTCCCAGGTCGGCGAGGCATCAGAGGTCCTGCTCACTGGATCTTGCTCCCAGGATCGTTCAGAGAGCCTGAGACCCTCCGCCCGGTTTCTCCGAACTGGGCGGCCTGGTCCCGAAAAGCAGGTACGCGAGCATCTGTCTGCAGGAGGCGGGTCCGCAGCCGAACCGCCGGGCCCGTGACTGGGTTTCAAGGCCACTGGCCAGCTTGTCGTTTTGTCGTTGGAGGTGGAGCGCTTGGCGACATGCCTACCATCGGTCGATGGCGGCTCACCTCACTATGGCGCGGCCGGCCCTTGCGCCCATGCCAGCAGCTCGTTGTCGGGGCCGCCGCACGTAGCAGCCCTTCACCGCCACGAACGTGTTGAGTCTCTGACCTGCTCAAGCAGAGGGCTGTGCTGAGGGATAGCCCCAGCCTCCCGGCGGGACAAAACGGACGTGTTCAGTCCCGCCTTAGGTTGGTCCAAGGAGTCACGACCTCGGCATTTTTTGACCGAGCAACGTTCTGGCCCGTTTTCTGTAGTGCGCGGGTGAGGGGCACTTGTGGTGGGCTGGTACCCCCAGCACGACGTTGAGTGAGCGCTTACCATGTTCGTCGATCACACCTTCCGCCACGCCTTCGCCTCAGCTCCCCCGCCGGGGGTCCCAGCACATTGCTTCGGGTATGGACTGAGACCAGCGACGTTGCGAGTGGAGAAGCTGGTAGCCCGGCATGGGGGCTTCGGTGACGAGCTGTGGCTACCTGAGTAGGGAGCTCAGCGCGCAGCGTTTCGAGCGCCAGGGCAGTCCCAGCTGGTTCATGAGATCGGGCTCGCGTGTCTTGGACCCTCGGTGTGCGGGAGGCGTTTTTCCGCCTGCTGACCCGCGACGATGAGGACTTCGTCCTGGTGCCTTGGCCGCCCCACGATGCGAAGGCGCCCGCATCCGCAGTGAGAAGAGCGTCTAGGCGGTAGGTGGCGCCAGGGTACCGAGCGGCTTGAAGTCTCTGGCCGAGCCAACGGAACTGAGTGTCATCCGGTTCCTCTCGCTACTTCAGTACTCCCCCGACGCGTTCATCTGGAGCAGCCCCTCGTGGAGGGCGTTCCCCAACGTTTTGTTTCTCTGGAACACTCCCTTGCCTTGCATGAACGTCCCGTTCCTACCACTGGTGAGACACCTCCTCTGCAAGTGATCTACAGGTGAATCGCCTTACTGTCTCCCTGGTGAAGTCTCCGCAATGGTGCTGTCGACTCTCGTCCTATCGAGCAGGTGGACGGGCTGCACAGTAGCTCTGAGGTCACTTGCTGGCCCTGCCTTCTGGTCAGCGAGATGATCCGGACGTGCCGTCGCAGTGTGATTGCGCTGTGTACGAGCCGCTGGTGGTCCGACCAGACTCCCGTCCCATGCAGTGAGCCTCGCTTCCTAGCGAGCTCGACAGCTTGCGCAGGGACTCCCCCAGATCGGCCGTTCGCCAGGTCCGGGACTGGGTACGCTCGGATGCCCCAGCCGGACCGCTGCAGCCGTTGGCCTTGCGAGAGGCCAAAGCTCAGAGAGGGCGAAAGTCGGCAGTCGTTCGGGCGCGTCAGTCGACGTGCTTCTCAGCGAGCCGGCTTTTGACCGCGGTCAAAAGCCGGCAAGGGTGCGACGGCTGGCAGCACCGGGGCCGACCTACTGTGGGGCTCAGAATGGCTGGCTCCTCCAGTCAAATGCAACGTGGTGAGCACAGGGCAACGATCTGCTTACGACCCCGATCGAGCCTGCCCGGATCGCATGCCTCAGCTTGTAGCTTTGCCCCTCCACGGGGCGAAGGCTTCGAATCGTGGGTCGTGAGACGGGCAAACGGTGTGACCGTTCCGAGCCGCCGGTGCGAGCTCCGTCCGGGACAACCTTTGACCGCAGTCAAAGGTCAGCAGTGACTGTGCACGACGACCCAGCCAGTGCGACAGCTGTTGGGCCCCCGACGGAGTGAGCCTGACTTTTGACCGCGGTCAAAAGTCAGGCTCACGTCCGGTGCGCCACCCACTTGCATCGGCGGCGCGAGATATTGGTGCTGATCCCGGCTACGTCTCTGCGAGCGTCGGGTTGGGCGTCGTCCGATCTCCGTCATCACCAGCACTTTCAGTCTGCAGATTGCCAGCCAGATTCTCGTCAGCGAGACCGCCAGGCCCACTCCAAGCGCCGGGCGTCAGAGCTGACCTTCTCCTGGCCTGCTGCTGATCGGTGTCTCAGCCGCTCCCCAGGCGTCGCTGCGACGTGCCTTGGCCCAAGGCTGCTCGTTCGGCTCCCGGGCCAGGAACTTCTTGCTCTCGCGCTTTAGAACCAGAGCTACGTCCGCCAACTCCGAGGCGATCCAGCAGAGGTTTGTCTTCTGTCAGCGTGGCGCGCCCTGAAGGGTCTCCCCTGCCGGGACGGCAGATGGGCAGGGCCTGTGTTCTGCACGATCAGCAACCGGTTCGGGTCGACTGGCGCCGAGGCATGCGCATGGTCATCCCTAGCCGGATTGTCGCCCGACGGAGCTGACCAACGGTCATGCTCAACTTAAGCTCCCCGAAGGGGACGGGCGCGGTTCGCCAGACGAGTCACCGATCGATCCGGCCTCTGCCAGATCTCAACGCTCTCAGCTCGTGCCTTATCTTTCTGGCGCTCCTGAAGTGGCGCGGGCAGAGTGAGAGGCATGACAGTCCCTTTCGACTCTGTTCCTGCGGATGCAGGTGATCGCCAGGCCAGCGAGCACATCCTCGGTCGTCCTTTGAATCAGACCTGGCCGGCAGACGCACTGGTACCAGGTACCCGGGTCACGGTCGTTCATGACCCGGAATGGGACGGTCCTTGGCAGGTTGAGTTCTCCGGCACGATCGATGCCATGGGTGCGCCCGTTCCCAACGAGCACGCTCAGGCGCTCAGTGGTGAGCTTCTGTACTGGATCACCTTTGACGCGTCGCAGTACGACAGCCATGGAGACGGCCCCTATCGCAAGGCTCAGGTCTGAGGTCGGTACCTGCGGACGCGGCCTGAGCCCGCGATGTAGGGGTTAGGTTTCGGTGGCCTTGTCTATGTTCCCCGAGCATTGGTGTGGGAACGGAGCGATGTACGGCGGCCGTATCCACGGCAGGACCGGTGTCGGTCAGCTGCGGTCGTTCTGCTGGCAGGGCTGATGCTGCCGCGCCTCGACGGCGGGCGCCTGGTCTTGGCGCTCAATGTGTCGTCTTGGCTTCGTTCGGACGTGGACGTGCAGGCTCAGCTGCTCCGCCGAGCTTGTTCCGGGCTGGCCCTGCTGGAGTCGGGTGCCTTGTCCTCGACCACGATTACCTAGACCAACTTTGAGGAGTCGCTACACAGCTAATCGCCACAGTCAGCGGCATGCCAGGACGTCTGGTCGCGGGGCCCGTTCCGAACGGGTAGGTGATGCGTCCGGCGAAGGCCCCGAGGACGCACGGCCTCTGTGGGCGACCGTCCATGGATGTCCAGGAGTTCCGTTTCATCAAGCCGGAGACCGCCCGAGCCTGCTTTCACCAAGGCGCCTCACCGGCCAACTACGGCAAGGCCGAGACGCGGGAGTGTGACGGGTCAGCCTGAGGCTCACCCTTCTTTTGCTCGACCAGGACCGTGACCGTCGGGTGGTCGAGGGGACTCTGACGTGATCGAAAGGTCGAGTACCTGTCGAAGGATCGGGGAGGCATCCCCGGCGTGGCTATGGTCCTCCCACCCGGGCGCTGGCCCCGGACAACGTGCGGGGGGGCCCGTCGGAACTGGATTCTGGTGGTCCTCCCAAGCTTCGGCTCTCGCCCGATTACACGCGGCTGATCTCTGTCGGCCGGCATCCCGCTGCGATGCCGACAGGACCGTATGGGTGGGGGAGTTGGTAAGAGGGCACTCGGACCAGGCCGTTCAGGGGTGGTGCCTGACCAGGAACCGTGGAGCCTTGGGGGCGGCAGACACCAGGCTCTACGCAGCAGACTTTTGACCGCGGTCAAAAGTTCCTCACCCCAGCCTGATGCTGGGAAGCGAGAAGAGGTGGACCCTTCCACGATCGAGCTGGTCACGTCTCGTCGTGCCGGCCGAGACACCGATCAGCAGTAGGCCAGGAGAAGGTCCGCTCTACCGCCCGCCGCTTGGACTGGGCCTGAAGACTGGGAATGTTGGGACCAATGGAGATCGGACGACGCTCAACCCGACGCTCGCAGAGATATGCCCGAACTCGTCACCAGCAACTAGGACTTGTCCGGCCGGTCATGTGACTGCTCCGTGCCCGAGTCGTTTCTGTGGGCATGGGGCGGGGTGATCTGACGGATACCGAGTGGGAACGGCTGCGCTCGTTCCTGCCTGTCAGCAACGGGCGTTGTGGCAGGTGGCGGGATCATCGGCAGGTGATCGACGGGATTCTGCACCGGGTGCGGACCGGAGTGCAGTGGCGGGATCTGCCCGAACGGTTTGGGCCGTGGAAGACCGTCTACGAACGCCACCGGCTGTGGTCGGCCGACGGGACCTGGGAACGTCTGCTTCAGCAGGTTCAGGCCGCGGCCGACGCCGCATGTGAGATCGACTGGGACATCTCGGTGGACTCCACCGTCGTCCGTGCGCATCAGCATGCGGCCGGCGTCCGCACCGACCCTCCGCCGGCTCCAGGGTCAAAGGGGGCCACAGGGATGGAACACCAGGGCGAGACGCCGTGGCAGAGTCTCGCCGCCCGCCTGGTGGAGGTGGTGCGGGAGGTGAGGGGCTGGGCCGCTCGCGCGGCGGGTTCACCAGCAAGTTCCACCTGAGCGCGGACGGCCGCTGCCGTCCACTGTCCCTGATCATCACACCAGGTCAGCGGGCAGACTGCAGTCCTGGAGAAGATCCGCGTCCCCCGCGTCGGACTGGGAAGGCCCCGCAGGAAGCCGGACAGCCAGGCGGCCCGCCTGCGCAAAGGCGCACACGGTGGACGGCCGCCCGGCTTTGACGAGGACCGCTACAAGAAGCGCAACACCGTCGAGCGGGCGATCAACCGCATGAAGCAGTTCCGTGCGGTCGCCACTCGCTACGACAGACGCGGCTACGTCTTCCTCGGCACGGCAACCGTCGCGGCCCTTGTCACCTGGCTCCGCACATGATGGGTCGGGGTCGAACGGTCACTCTCTCGTTGTTCGTTCAAAGCGAGGGCAGGCCATGCTCGTAGCCCTCAACCTCGTAGTGCTTGAGCATGCGTGACACCCGTTCCCGGACCGGCCCCCGCAGGTAGGGGATGGCGTTCTCCAGCTACGGCTTCGCATCAAGCAGGCACTCCAGAACCTGAAAATAGACGGCGCCTCGCCGATGCTCGCTGGAGTCGGCGTAGACGTCCTCCACGAAGCCGAAGCATCGCTGCAGCAGGTCGTCGTCCGACTCCGCACGTTCCAGAGCCGGCTGGAGAACCGGCCTCGTCAGGAGGTCAAGCAGGTTCCCGTACAGATCGAGCCCCGTTTCGACCGTCGGCGGCGCTTCATCCTGCCGAAGCCCGTACTTCTCCTCGACCAGACGCCTGGTCTCGGGAACGCGGTCGACCAGCAGAGTCAGGACATCATCGTCATCGACCACCGCGTCGTCTATCCCCGTCACACGACGACGATAGGGCATCGTCCAGCCGCCAGGCTTGTGTAAATCGAAGCACGCACGGCTGCACCCACCTACACACATGATCGCCCGGACAGTTCCTAGCACCACCGGCTGCCTCACTGGCCGGTCGTCGTGCGCAGTCACTACCGACCTTTGACCGCGGTCAAAGGTCGTCCCGGACGAGACCGAGCTGGCAACGGCGGCTCGGCGGGCACACAAACAATCGCTGTCTCCGTGAGCATCACAGGATGGCATTGTCACCGTCCTAGGTGGACGCCTTTGCGGCAGCGTCTGGCCAACGTTCCCCGAAGGTCCGAGAGGAAGTCGCTCCTCTGGCGACCCACGACCCGAACCCGTGGTGGAGGGGCGTAGCTACCGGCTGAGCATTGCGACCCCGATGGAGTCATGCGATCAGGGGGAACCTTGACGCAGCACCGACACAACCCGACTCGCCATGACCTCATGCCCTCCGTCGGCCGGATGACCAAAGTGAGCTGGCGTCGTAGGTCAAGGGGGAGGGGACTGGCGGGTCGGGCGCGACTCACCGGTCGTGCTGAATCGTCAGTACACCGCCGCGAAAGAGGGGCGCGTTCGAGGTGCTTCCCTGGATGGCTTGCCCCGGCGGCGTTGGCGTGGTTGGACACGCTGGGAAAGGCTTATCCGAGTGCCGGTCTTGGGGGACGCGTGGGACGCAGCAAGCTGCCCGTGGCGAATGCGGGCACCAGCGATCTCTGTCTCTTCATTGAGCCGTACGGAGAAGACTTCCATCTGCGGCCGGGGGAGGTCTTCACAGTCGCGCCTGAAGACGAGGGGATCGATGTCTGGTTCTCCACCCTCGTCTGGGAGGGAGGCATCACCGTGTGGCCCTATGAGGACGGAGACCCGAGCAAGGTAGTCCTGGAGTGCGCAGTGACTGACGCCGACGGCACACGGCTGGAGTGCGGCCACCAGAGGCCCTCGAAGCCTGTCAGCTCTGATTCTGGCTGAGTGGGGTCGAGCCTCGCGGTCACTGAGTCACGAGACATCCTGCAGCAGGACGGTGCCCAGCTTGGTCTGGGCGATGCCGCCAGCATATGAGCGCATCCGGGCCGCTCTGAGGGCGCCTTTGCCTGGATGAGGAACCTCCGTGACTGCTGTTCGGAGGGCGACGGCCTTCAGCATGCCGTCCAGGCCGTCGCCATCATCCGCAAGCTTGTCCTTCGCAGGGACAACGCCCCTTAGGCGTGGGCTTCGAGGAGCCTTTCCAGGAGTACGGTTCGCTGGTTTTCGTCCATCTTCTCGAAGACCAGGTCCGCGACAGCGCTGCCGTCGTGCCAAGGCACCCGCGGCATCCTGCGGAGATCCACGAGGAAGTCGTTGGCGTCCGAGGTCTCTGGAGCAGCTTCCTCCTCGATGGCCGGAGCGGATGGCGTCGGCTGTGGGGGAGTGGGAGAGGTGTCGGCTTGAGGGCCAGGCGGCTCCGTGGCCGGCGATGGGGTAGGTGTTTCGTGGGTTTTGGGGGCCGTGGGGGCCGACGGGGGAGCGGGGGAAGTTTTGACCGCGGTCAAAGGTTCCGCTGCCGTGGGAGTCAGCTGATCGGCGCCGGGGGAGGGGGAGGGGAGAACAACCGGAGGCTGGGCGCGGGGGAGGGTTTCCACCTCCGGCTGCGCTGCCGCTCGTAGAATCGCCTGCTGCTCCTGCCGGGTACGGCTCTCCTGCTCCTTGTTGGACTTGAGAAGTGCAAGCAGGCCGGCCGGACCGAGCGTGGGCTGGTCCCGGAGCGCGCGGGCCAGAGTCCTGCCGTCGCGTTCGGGCATGTCCCCGGAGCTCAGCATGGCCTGGATCGCGTCCGGGAGCTCCAGCAGCGCCAGCTGGTGCGTGACCCAGGAGGGTGACTTGCCGAGTCGTTCGGCGGCACGCGACTTCGATCCGAACTCCTTCTCCTCGGCGCAGATGGCCACCAGCTGCGCCACGCCGCGGGCCCGTTCGATGACGTCGAAGTCTTCCCGGTCGAGGTTCTCGGCGAGGAGGTAGTGGACGAAGTCCTCGCGGGTCTTGGCGAGGTCGTCGCGAATGACGAAGTCGAGGCTTTCGAGCCCGACATGACGGGCGCTGCGGTAGCGCCGCTCGCCGTTGACGAGGACGTGGTGCGATGCCCCGATGTGCTCTTCGTGCGTGGGCCAGAGTGCCAGGTAGGCGCTCCGTGTGACCGCGACACAGGCCGTGACCTGTGCGACCCGCAGTTCTTCACCGAAGCGGGTGCGCTCCTCGTCGGTGCCGAAGTTGCGGCGGGGGTTGAGGGGGGTGGGAGCGACCTCATCGAGGTGGAGCTTGACGAGTTCGTAGGCGGGGATGTCGCCCTGAGCCAATGCCTTGGCCCGTCCCCGCTCGCTGCGTTCGCTCGGCCGGCGGGCGCTGGAGAAGGATGCGCTGCTGCCCAGGAGGTCTTTCTTGCTCACTTCGTCAGTGCCTTCTTCAGATTGCGCATGGCGATGGCCTGTTCGGAGTCGGGTGCGTACTCAAGGAGGGGGCGCTTCAGGCGTACGGCCTCGCGCTGCTCCTTGACGTCGGGGATGACCGCGAGGACGGGCGGGTCTCCGAACTCCTGCCACGATTCGAGTGATGAGGTGGCGATGAAGCCCTTGCGGGCGTCGTACAGGTTGACAACGAACCCCAGCTGTGTCACCTGGACGTCCAGGTCGTCCTCCATGTCCTCGATCTGCTCAAGGAGCAGGTCGTAGGCGTCGGCGGAGGTGTCTTCGGCCTGGACGACGACGACGAGGCCGGAGGCGTGGGAGTCCTCGCCGTCGCGGGTCCGCGCGAAGTACAGCGCGGTGTCCATGGTGTACCCGAGGCTGGGAGGGCAGTCGACGACGATGTAGTCGAAGTCCTTCTCCAGGTCCTCGACCGCCTTTTCGAGGGCGGTCTCCTTGACCCGTACGTTGCGTGTGGTGGCGAGTTTCGCGTCGAGGAGGAAGGCGTCCTTGCACGCGGGGAGGAGGAAGAGCCGGCCCATGAAGGCGTCGTAGTCGACGGGGATGAGGAGGTCGCGGACGCTGCCGTCGGCTTCGCCGAGCATGTACTTCGCGAGGCTGGGCTCCTTGATGCCCAGGTGCTCCTGGCCCAGGTGCTTGGTGAGGTGGCCCTGCGGGTCGAAGTCGATGACGCAGACGCGGGCGCCCGCCTCGGCCAGCGACTCGGCCAGGCCGGCGCTGACCGCGCTCTTGCCGACCCCGCCCTTCTGGTTGCACACGACGAAGCGGCGGCACTGGGCGGGCCGGACGAGCTTCGGCATGCTGTGGGTGTCCAGCCAGAGCCGGATGGACTGGGCGAGCCCCTGGTTGTAGGCGACGGAGCGGGACTTGCAGTCCTTCTTGAACTCGTCGTACAGGCCGGCGGGGAGGTAGGTCGCGAAGGAGGAGCCGCCGGAGGTGTCCACCGGGGTGGCCGATGCGCTCTGGCGCCAGGCGTGGATGCCTTCGGTGACGGCGTCTTGGATGTCCACGCTGAGCTGGGCTGCGCGGACCTTGAGTTCCTGACGCAGGGCCAAAGGCAGCTTGGCGACTACCTTTTCCCTGTCGGAGGGGTCGTAAGGGGCGGTCATGGCGGTTACCTTACTCGCTTCGGGCTTTGCGGCAAGCATCACACGCAGGTGATTCGCCCTGATCTGTATAGATCGGCACCCTGGTGCTGTCTCGCTGTGAGGCTGGGGCCACGAGAGCAAGTCCGTCCGGCTATGCGCGCCAGTGGGAGCAGAAGGACCTCCTGCTCGCGGATCGGCTCGTTGCCGGTCGGCCCTCGACCGCTACTCAGTCGGGCAGAACCGAGATGGGCTTCCCCGCCGGCTGGGCGCGCAAGGAAGCGCGGGGCGGCTCGCCTTCCGCCCCGGATGACGGCGAGACCATCGACGGGATGGCTGTCGTGCCTGTCGTTGTGGGGACGGGGCGCGCAGCCCGACGCTCCCGAGGGCCTGGCGGTGGTGGGGGAGGGGGAGCGCGTGACCGGTGCCGATGAGTATCAGGAGCTCGGCTAGGTGGGGGCGGTACCGTCCCCACGGCCTCGGCCATCTCGCATGCGGGAGCGGCTGCCTCCGGCTGGGCTACTCCAGTCGCGCAGGTTCTGTTTCAGTTCGGACCAGCTCAGCCACGCCGGACGCTGTCGGGTCGCGAGGATCGTGCTGGGCATACCCGGCCCCGCAGGGATGTTCCGCGTACACCGCGCCGCCGGATTCCGGGGACGGGTCGATGTCGCCGGGGTGGGGGTTCCGGCCGAAGTGTGCGCGTGCCGTGTCGGTGCCCTCCGCGACTGCCGCCGCCGTGAAGGCGGTGGTTGCGGCGATCAAGGGCGTAGCCCGGTTCCGAGAAAAACTTGTTGGCGGGGAGGGGCGGGTGGTGTCACTGTCGGGCTGTGACCATGATCGAAAACAACTCCTCGACCCAAGGCGACCCCGCGGCCGTTCCGTTGGCGCACGGCCTTGTCCTGCGTCAGGCGCGGCCCGAAGATCTTGACCAGATCGGTGCGCTGCTTTCCGAGCGCGGTGAGCCGGACGACGCCGTCGACCACCGCCTGGTGGTCGGCGACCCCGACGCCGGCCTGTCCTCCTGCGCCGTGGTCGTCGACGGCGACCGGGTGGTGTCCACCGCGACGCTCCTCGACGAGGAGGTACGCATCGGGGGAGTCCGCCTGCCCGCCGGCCAGGTGGAACTGGTCGCGACCGACAGCGAGTACGAAGGACGCGGGCTCGTCAGGGCCCTCATGAACTGGGCCCACGAGCGTTCCGCCGCCCGCGGGCACGTCGTCCAGGCGATGATCGGGATCCCGTACTTCTACCGGCTGTTCGGCTACGAGTACGCCATCGACATCCCGCAGACGCTGAACGTGAAGGCCGTGCCCACCGCCGCCGATGAGGCGGCGACGCTCCGTGCCGCCCGGCCCTCCGACATCCCCGCCATGGCCGCCCTGCAAGCCTCGGCCCAGAGCGGGTTCGACGTGAGCATGCCGCACTCGGAGGCGTGCTGGCGCTGGCTCCTGGACCACGAGTCGAGCAACCTCGTCGTGCTCGAACGTGCCGGTACGGTCGTCGCCACCGCGCGCACCACTCCGCCCGGCGACGAGGTCCTCCTCGCGGAGGCCGCGGCACGCGACGAGGCGGCGGCACGCGACCTCCTGCATCACGTCGCCGCCCTGTCACCCGGCGACGACATACAGGTCGTGCACCGGGCGGGCACCGTCACGGGCGACGCGTGGCAGGAGTTCACCGAGCACGAGCCGCGCGGGGGAGCGGAGCAGTACTACCTCCGCGTCCCGGATGCCGCGGTCCTGCTCGACAGGCTGCGCCCGCTGTTCCGGCAGCGCCTCACCGCCGCCGGGATCGACCGCACCGGCCGCGACATCGTCATCTCCACCTTCGGCGCCCACCACCGGATCCCGGTTCTCGCCGACGGGCTCGGCGAGGTCGTCACCGGCGGCCCGATGCAGTCGCCGGGATCCGCGCGAGGCGCGGGGGTCGCCCCCGACCACCTGGCCGCCCTGCTGTTCGGCCCGCACGGAATGGAGGGGCTGAGCCGGTTCCGCCCCGACGTCTACGCGGCGGACGAGGAACTGTTCCAGGCACTCTTCCCGCCGCTCACGGCCGACGTGCTCAGTTTCTACATGCCGTACTAGGGAGCGTCCTTGCGCATCTGTTGCCGTTTGGCGGCGGCCGGTCCTGCGGGCCACCACGGGCTGCCCTGGGGGCGCTGACGTGTCAGCCTGCCGTTAGCGGTAGCTTTCCCAGAATCGAAACGAGGAATGACGCCAGGTCACACCCCGGAGGTCGAATACGGATGGTCTCTCCCCAGATACTTCGCGGCGACGGCGCCGAGGCGGTGCTCCACGCGGACGGTATTCGGCTGGTCGGCCGCGGCTCCCGTACGGAGATCCCGTTCGCGGTGGTTCAGGGGGCCGGGACCGAGGGTGGGCGGGACGTCGAGATCGTGCTGACGGACGGGGTCGTGTACCGGGTCGACGGCGGGAACGCGACCGCAGCCACCGCGTTCGTCACCGCACTGACCGCCGCTCTGCCCGAGCAGCGGGACCCGGGCGGGAGTACCCGGGTGACGGTCACCTCTGTGGAGCAGCCTCCGGAGGCCGAGAGCCGGGACAGGTCGAGGCCGGCGGACTACGCGTCACTGACGATCCTCGGCACCCTTGTTCTGGTGTATCTCGGGTACGCGATCTGGACCGGCGTCACGCGCGGGTCGGAAGTGAAGTTCGTGATGGCCGGTGTGATCCCGTTCTTCACCGGCCTGATCACGCTGCTCTTCGCGGCGGAGGAGGTGCGGCTCCAGCTCCCGCTCAGGGAGCGCGGGATCACCGTGGTCGCACGGCTCGACTTCAGGGCGAAGGGCGGGGCCGCCTGGTACAAGTACACCGACGCCGACGGCGTCGAGCACAGCCACCGGAGCAGGTTCCGCGGCCCGCAGCCCCCGCTCGCCTACGACCCGCGGAGACCCGGAAGGGCCTCCACGGATCTGGTGTGGAGCCGCGTGCTGACCAAGGTCATCACCCGCGCCACAGCTGGACTGCTGCTCCTCCTGGCCGGCGGTGCGTTGGCGCTGATGCCGCTCGTGCCGAGCTGAGCAGGTTCCGGGCACGAGCGCGCGTCCGCTCGTGCCCGATCCGTGCGCGCTGTACCTCGCGTCGGTGATCCGTCGGGCCGTACCTGCCGATCGGCTGGTACGACCCCTATCCCGCGGGGCCGCGGCAGCGGCTGGAGGGCGGTGATCCGGCGGTTCAAGACCGGTGAGCAGCGGCGGGAGATGTCGAGGGAGTCGGCGCTTGGTCCATTGTCCACAACCGCTTCGGTCTCCTTCGCCGCAGGGCCCGTACGGCTCCTCGACACCTCGTGACGGCACCGGCGGCCGCGCGGCCGCCGGTGGTCCGGGCGGGCAGGTCAGCCTCCGGGTGGCCGGGGCCGCGGGCGCGCCCGTATAGGGCGTCATCGTGTTGGCCCTGAACGTCATCGTCACCAACCCGACCGGGGCCAGCCACCTCATCGTGCACCCCCACGGAGTTACACGGCCGGGCGTCGCCAACCTCAGCTACACGGCCGAGCAGACCGTCGCCCACCTGGTTGTCGTCCCCCGGCCGATCACCCGATCGGCCGGGTCTCTCAGCATTGCCGCGGCGTGCGCCACCGAGAAGCCGGGGCACGCGTGCGCCGCCTTCCGGGACCACCCGGGGGAGTGAGGCGAGGTGCGCGCCAGGGCCGTGCGCCGAGGTCTTCGTACGCCGTCATCTCGCCCGCGAAGCGCCTTCGGTCGACGCCAGCTCACCCAGGCCCTTGCAGGTACACGTTCACACCCGGGTCGCGGCCCCGATCAACCGAGGCGTACACATCGCCACCCCCACTCCGCGTTGCGTGGTCACCGACCGCGTCCGTATGGGGGAGCCGAGTGAGCTCGCAGAAGCGCTGCCGCCGGGCGTTCATGTCGCAGGCTCTACGGAGTGAGATGCCTCTGTCGTCCCACACTGCTGCCGAACGACTCGACCGAGCGGCCGCGCCGCGGGACGGAGTTCCAAGGGTCCACATGGGGCGGGCAGGAAGCACAAGTTGATCGCGCTCACGTCTCGTCACACGTCCCCCCAGCCCTTAGGGTTCCGGTACCCGGCCGGGTATCAGCGCGAATCCGATGCCACTCCGCTGGAGGATGACTCTCCGTGTCGCACGTTCCCCATGCTTCCGTCACGACCCCCGACGGTGAGCCGGCCCCGCTCGTCCCCACCACGTACGGCGAGGTCAAAGGCTGGTTCTCGGCGTACGACCAGGTGCTCTTCGACTGGTTCCTGACCCGCCAGAACAGCGACGAGGGGCGGCCGGGCGATCTGCTGGAGCTCGGCGCGTTCATGGGGAAGAGCGCGATCTTCCTCGGGCGGTACCTCCGCCCCGGCGAGGAGTTCACCGTCTGCGACCTCTTCGACTCGCCCGCGACGGACGACTTCAACAGCGCGGAGAACCTCAGCTCATACCCCACCCTCACCCGGCGCGGCTTCGAGACGAACTACCTGGCCTTCCACGAGACGCTGCCGACGCTGATCCAGGCCCCCACCTCGGTCGTCGCGGACCGGGTGAAGCCGGGCAGCTGCCGCTTCGTGCACATCGACGCCTCGCACCTCTACGAGCACGTCGTCACGGACATCGCGTCCTCGCGTCTGGTCGCCACCCCGGACGCGGTCGTGGTCTTCGACGACTACCGCTCCGAGCACTGCCCCGGCGTCGCCGCCGCCGTCTGGACCGCCGTGGTCACCGGCGAACTGCGCCCCATCTGCGTCTCGGCCTCGAAGCTCTACGCGACCTGGGGCGACCCGGCGCCCCACCAGGCGGCCCTGCGCACCTGGCTGGAGCAGCGCGCCGACCTCTGGCACGGCGTGGACGTCATCGACGGCCGCCCCCTGGTCCGCATCGGCGACCAGGGCGTCGTCCCCCCGGCGCCCCCGCAGCCGCTCCATCCTGCACCCCCGGCGGAACCGGCGCCGGCCCCCGCGCCGGCCGCCGCCCGCAGACCTGGCGCCCGCTGGCGCAAACTGGCCAAGGACCTGCTCCCGCCGGTGGTCACCCGCGCCATCGTCGCCCGCAACCGCCGCCGCAGGGGCTGACATCGGGAGCCCGACCTCACGCCCCGGACCGGTACCGGCCCCGGGGGTGAGGTCGGCAGGAGCTGCACCCGAGGGGAACAGTTCGTGGAGCGCGCGCCCCTACGCCGGCCGCGCACGGCAGAATCTGCCATGAGGAGCAAGCGCCCGGCTGGCAGGGGAGAAGCACAGGCATGGCTGACGACGAACGCGAAGACCCGCGCGAGGTGGCCCGCCTGCGCTATCACCTCTACGTCGAAGCGCTGCGCGCCAGAATGCCCCAGCCCCCCTTCGAACTCCTCATGACGATCCTCCGGCTGTGGCTGGAGAACGGCGGTGGCACCGCCAGCCTCCAGCTGGACGACGAGGAGAAGGCCCTCTTCACCGCCGAGGTCAGGCAAGAACTCCTGACCCTGATGGGCCTGATCGGCGCCACACAGCCTGGCCACGAGGACCGCGCGGACCATGTCGTCGTACCGCTCGGCGACGGCGAACACGTCAAGGGCGCCATGACCCTGGTCCCCGCGGACATCGCCGCGGACCCCGACCAACTACGCTCCCGCCTCGCCGACCTCGACGCACAACAGCGGCAACGGACCCACGACCACAAGGAAGTCGAGGCGATAGCCCGCGCCTCCGGAATGCGTGCGGCCGACCCTGACGGTGGCCCCTGAGCGTGGGTGTTCCCGGGCCGGCCCTGGCCCAGCCGGCCGGCTTCTGCCTGCTCCTCGGCGGTGTTCAGGCGAGCGATCTCGTCAGCGCATGCGTCCGTGTGAGGCACCGGCATGCGGCAGCGACCTCATGAACAGCTGGGTCGCCGCGACTGGCCTGGCCGTCAGGCCCATCTGAACCCAGCGACATCCAACCTCATCCATCGGTGGCGCCGGTCAATCTTTCTGCCGCCACTCGACGAATCCTCTTCGTTCTTCCCTGCTCAGCCATAGTTGACAGAATGCGGCGATCTGTGACGGATTCCACGATTCTGAGCTGCAGCCAGTCGGACCAGCCTTCCAGTGCCGTTTTGTCTACACGCGGTACGGAAGGGGCTGAGAGGGATTCGAGAGTCTCCAGTTCTCTCGCCCGAACCGCGGAGAACGGACGAACTGACGGGTGCAGCATCTCGACCCACTCTGCTCGCGTCGAGGGGTCCAGGTGCTCCAGCATCATAACGACAATTGCCGAGGCGATGGGGGCGTCAGGCTCAATCTCGACCGCGCGGCGCAGATTATCCACTGCCCCCGCCTTGAGGGAAATCCGGCGATAGATATCCCACCTGGCATGTCCATCCCGCCAAGAGGGAAGGTCATCTCCAAGTGCCTCGGCGAGCTCTTTGATCAGAGCCTCCAGGGTCTCGCGATCAGCAGCCACCATTGGCCTTAAATTTTGCCATCGAGGCGCGAATGTTACCCCGAATTGACTTGATGTTGTCGTCGACGACCTTCTGTTGGTTTTTCGAGAGTGCTGGGTCGTCCTTCAGCGGCTTTCCGTTCTGCCCGATTCGAACCTCAGTGCCGTGTCCTTTTACATGTGCATGTGGTGGAGCGTGATCATTTGAGTAGATTTGAATGGTAACCCCTTCCTGATTCACGATCGTGCCGACACCGGGGTAGTCATCGTTATGCGCCAGAACCGGTACGGTTCCCGCCAGCACGTAGTACGAGTGAATGCCGTCGACGGTCAGGTCGTACGTCGCTTGGATCTGTTCGTATTGACTGACGTCGAGGACTTCGACCGGCCCACCCGTAGCTGTTCGCAGCTTACTTCCGGAGCGTATGTCGCCTGCCTTTGCCCAACGTTTCTGGTCGGCGAGCCAGAAGGGATGGGTGTCCGTGGCCGTGATCACTGCGGGGCCAGGTGCTGCCAGGGTCAGGCGGGTGAAGTTCTTGTCTCCGGTCGTGGTAATTGTCGCCGCGACCGGTCGCGCAGCGGTAAGCCCAGTCTCGGGGTCGGTCGCGAGGACTTGGTCGCCGATGTGAATGTCCTCGATGGCCCGGTGGGTTCCGTTTCCGAGGAGAACTGGCGTGCCCGGTGGGAAGCTATGGGCCGGCGCACATTCCTTGTTCTGCCTGCCGCGCTGGACTCGTGCGACGAGCTTGTCCACATCGGCCGCTACGAGTGCGTGAGCGTCGATCACGGCGTTGGCCCGAGAGGAGAACCGGACGGTGACCGTTCCGCCGGTGCTGTTCGCCTGGGCTTGAGCTCGGGCTTTGTACTTTGCGTCGACGGTGGCGAAGACCGGACCGGCTTCCGGAACGGAACAGGCGAGGGTGCCGGATGTCGTGTTCCCGGTGACCGTGAAGGTACCCGGCTGGCTGGTGCACGAGCCGGCGGGTTGGCCGTCGATGGTCACGCTCGCGCTCATGGTGGCTGTGACCTTGCCACCGGTGAGGCGTGTCTTGGCGGAGGCGCTCACCGTCCCCTTGAACGTCTCCTGGATCGAGCAGCCATCGCTGCCGCATTGGAGATTGCCGGCGGAGTCGAGCTGGAAGTCGATGCCACCGTCCACGGCCCCGACGAGCTGCTTGGTGTAGCCCTCCAAGGTGTCGTACGTCTGCTTGACCTGATCATCGGCCAGGGGCAGGAGGTCGATCCCGGTGGAGCCGTCGGTGACTGATCCTTTGAGCGGACCGGCGGTGACAACCGGCGGAACAGCCTGCGGCGACTTCGTCTTCTTGATCTGATCGATCACCTCGTGCGGGCTGACCAGTTCCAGGCGCAGCACTCGGTACGGTGCGTCTTTCGACACCACGAGACGACCTGCCGACGTGTCAACCCGCAGTGCCGGCACCCCACCCGCGGTGACGCTGGGCAGGCCCGGATCCTTCGAATCCGGGAAGCGCTTGACCTCGTTCAGTGCATCTTGAAGCTGAAAGGCCAGTTCAGCTGGGGACACGTACCGGTCGAGGATCGCGTTGTCGACCGCGTCACCCCCGAGCTTCTCGATCGTCCACTTGCCAGTGCCCTTGTTCACCGGGTCCTTCTGCGACCTGGTGTAGGTGGTGCCGTTCACCCGGAGCACGTCGCTGGTCAGATCTTCCAGTTTGCCGCCGAAGCCAAGGCTGCCGAACTGGTCGCCGAATGCGGTAACGGTGACGTCTCGCTGAGTGGTGCCGATCCACTCGGTGGCCTTGTACCGCAGGGCCTGAGCCTCTGCCAGGCTGTCGATGGCCTGCTCAAACGGCTCGCGATTGCCTTTTGGGCCTGCCTCGGGAGAGTCCGATGCGGTCAGCCAGACAGTCACCCCCACCAGGAGTGCGAGAACCAAGAAGCCGATGCCGCCGAGCAGTAGGAGTCTTCGGCTCGGACGACGGACGCGTGGCTGGTTCACACCGTCGGATGGTGGCTGATCTTGTATGAAGCCTGGTTCTGTCACGACTCCCCCATCGCACAGTCCTCACCGGCGGCAGCCTCGGCAACCGTGATGCCGTCTCTGCACTCAGATCTGTAGCAGCCCGCGAAAATCGCACGATCGCAGAAAACCCTGGCCTTTTGCAGTCAATGCCGTCTGATTGTCCGGATCCGATCCAACTCTGCCTCCGACCGCGTAGGTCGGGTGGAAGCGTCGACCGATTTCCGCGTCTTCCCGGCCGGGAGCGGCTGGCCGAGGTCCACCTCCGCCTCCAGCCGGACGAGCTCCCCCTCGCGAACCCTGCCCCGCAGTTCCCGGGCAGTACTCGTGCCGGGCGTAGTACAGGCATCAGTCAGCCCAGCTTCCAGGTGGAAAGGACTCACCACAACGCAGCGTTACGGAAGCAGGATCAGCCAACTCCTGTGCTCGTCGGCCAACACCCCAGCAAGGTTAAATCCAGGGGGTAATCGATACCGAATCCAGGGCTAAAGCATGCTACGGTCGGCTCATGCCGACTCAGGATGAGCTGTTCGCGGCCGTGGATGCCCTGTTGACCGGGGAGCCCGAGATGCCGCCGCCCGCGGAGCGGGCCCGGCTGCGGGAGGCGGCCGGGGTTACTCAGGTGCGGCTCGCGCAAGTCCTGCAGTCGACGACGCAGTCGGTGAAGAACTGGGAGGCGGGGCGGTCCGAGCCGAGGCCGCCGCGCCGGCAGGCGTACCAGCGGCTGCTCGAAGGGTGGGCCGCCCAGTACCCCGCCGCACCGGCGGAGCCCGAGGTGCCGGAGGCACCGGAGGAGCCCGAAGAATCCTCCGCCCAGCCCGCCCAGCCCGCCCCGCCGGCGCCGCCGCCCGCGCCCGCGCCCGCTCCGGCCGACGCCGCCGACACCGCCCCCCGCCCAACACCCGCCCCGCGCCGTCCCGCCGCGCGGACGGCCCCCGCCCCTGCTCCCGCCCCCGCCGACCCCCGCTTCCCGCACGGCCCCCTCGTCGTCCTCGACGGCGACGGCGCCGCCTACGCTGCCGACGGGATCGTGCTGGACTGCCCGGCCACCACCGTCATCGAGCTGGTGGAGTGGACCCTCAAGGAGTCCGGTCTCGGCGCGCCCCGCCTCCACCGCAACGGCAAGGACTCCGACCCCCTCGTCGTCCTCACCGCCTCCGCCGCCGTGAAGCTCGGACTGCCGGAGCATCTGGAGGGCCGTGAGGAGCGGCGTTCGCTGCGCCTGGCGGAGGACCACCCTGTCGTACGGCAGATCGCGAAGGCCCGCTGGCAGCTCACCCAGCGCGGCTTCGGCCCGTGGGCGCGCGTCTACCGCAAGGCCCAGGGGAGCGCGCGGCAGTGCGTACAGCTCGCGATCCTGTCCTGGGACGCGCTCGACACGCGCTCCTGGCCCGGTGTCGCCGCCCTGCACCCCGCCGACATCGCCCGCGTCCTCAGCGTCTACGCCCAGCGGGTCATCACCCCGCGCGGCTCCACCGCCGTGTCCGGGCTGGAGCTGATGACCGCGATGCGCCCGCCCACCCGCGCCGTGCAGGAGGACGGGGCCTGGGTGTCGGGCCACAACCCCGGCAGCCTCGGCTCGGAGCCGGTGGACCCGGCGCCTCCGGAGGCCATCGCCGAGCACCCCGTGGTCGTGAACTCCGGCTGGACGGGCGGCTTCCTCAACGAGGAGGCGTACCAGTGGGTCCGCGACCCCGCCCTGCTCTCCGACGAGGAGTGCCTGCTCCCGTACGCGGTCGGCCTGGACCTGAACACCGCGTTCCTCGCGGCCGCCGCCCGTCTGACGGTCGGCCTCTCCGCCCCCGACCACTTCCACCGGCCGGTGTTCAACAAGAAGATCCCCGGCTCCTGGCTCGCGGACCTCTCCCACATCGACCTCGACCCCCGCCTGCCGTCCCCCTTCACCCCCGACGGCACCCGCCCGGGCGGGCCGGCCTGGTACCAGACCCACACCCTCGCCTACGCCCAGGAACTCGGCCAGGAGGTCCACCCCGTCGAGGCGTACCTGCGCCGCGAGACCGGCGCGTACCTCGACCCGTGGCACGACCGCCTCAAGACCGCGTACATGGACACCCTCGCCGACCTCGGTGTCACCGCCGAGCTCACCGACGCCGACTTCCTCGCCGCGATGGAGGTCCACAAGCGGACCGACCCGGCCATGGCCGCGGTGCTCGCCGCGATCAAGGCCACGGTCAAGGGCGGCATCGGCAAACTCCGCGAGCGTCCCCAGGGCCGTACCTACCGCGACGGCGAATCCTGGCCCGCCATGATGCGCCCGACCTGGCGCCCCGACATCCGCGCCGCCGTCATCTCCAAGGCCCGCGTCAACATGCACCGCAAACTCACCAACATGGTGAAACTGACCGGCCGGTACCCCCTCGCGGTCCTCTCCGACTGCGTGGTCTATCCTTCGCCGGGCGCCTCCCCGCTGGACTTCCTCCCGTACGCCGCCTCCGGCAAGCCCCTGATGGGCGCGTTCCGGCTCGGCCCGAACCCCGGCCTGGCGAAACTGGAAGGCGTACAGGAGATGTCCTGGGCCGTCGACCTGATGGAGAAGGGCCTCAACCCCGCCCGCCACATCAAGGGCGGCGACGCCGTTCTCGACGAGGGCGAGTAGCGGGGATGCCGACCCCGACCCACCACCCCGTGCCGAGGAGCTGAACCGCTGTGGGAGAGATCGAGGACGCGATCGTCCGCGCCGACCAGGAGGCGTTCACCAGGGAGCCGCCCAAGACGGTGAGGGGCCGCATCAACTTCCTCCTGAAGCACCTCAGCCCCAAGGAGATCGGTCAGGAGGTCGGCGTCACCGCGGACTCCGTGAACCGTTACCGCCGCGGAGTACGCAAGAACCCGCCCCCGCAGGTCGCCGCGAAGATCGACGAGGCGGTACGGGCCCGCTGGCAGCCGATGGTCCGCAGGCGGCGCCGCCAGGAGGCCGCGACCAGTACGGGGATCACCGTCGAGACCCGCGCCCGGTTCGGCTACACGGCCCCCGTCGGCACCACGGACGACGGCCGCGTGCGCCGCCTCACCGTCCACCTCCCGGCCTCCTACGCCCAGCGCCTCTTCGACGCCCGCGCCGAGGGCGCCGCCGACCGGGACCTGCGCGCGATCGTCGCCGAGGGGCTGCAGGAGATCTACTTCAAGGACGGCGGCACCCGCGCGGACGAGCTCCGGGTCGAGTTCACGGACATCGACTACTTCGACGTCTCCTTCTGACCCGGGCGGGCGCCGGAAGGCCACCCTCACCTCTCGTGAGCCGCCTGATTCACCCCTGGAGTGTGGCGAGCCATTCGGTGAGCAGGCTGTTGACCTCGTCGGGGCGTTCCTGCTGGATCCAGTGGCCGCAGCCGTCCAGGAGGTGGGAGGCGGACAGGGCGGGGAGGGTGGTGGGGTACGCGTCGATGGCGTCGGCCATCCAGGTGGTGGAGGCGTCCAGTGCGCCACCGACGAACAGGGCGGGCTGGTGGATCGGGGCTCCGCGATAGGGGGCGAGGTCTTCCCAGTCGCGGTCCATGTTGCGGTAGCGGTTGAGGGCGCCGGTCAGGCCGGTGCGCTCGAACTCCCCGGCGTAGAGGTCGAGTTCCTCCTCGCTCAACCAGGCCGGGAGCGGGCCGGCGGGGAAGCGGTCGCGCAGTCGGCAGCCCGGGGTGACGAAGTGCGGGTCGGGCTCGCCCTGGGCAGGCATGGTGTCGGCGGACAGGGCCGCGTAGAAGCCCGCGAGCCAGCCCCGGACGTCGGGCTCGATCTCCGCCTCGGCGCGGCCGGGCTCCTGGAAGTAGGAGACGTAGAACTCCTGCTCGGGGCCGCCGATCCGGCCGAAGATGTCGGTGGGGCGGGGGCCGCCGGGTGGCGCGTACGGGACGCTCAGCAGGCCGACCGCGCGGAAGACTTCGGGGTGGAGCAGGGCGGAGGCGGCGGCGATGTTGGCCCCCCAGTCGTGGCCGACGATCACCGCGCTCTCCTCGCCGAGGGCGCGCACGACGGCGACGTTGTCCTCCACCAGGTCCAGCATGCGGTAGGCGTCGGTCGCCGCGGGCTTGGAGGAGCGGCCGTAGCCGCGTACGTCGATCGCCACGGCCCGGTACCCGGCCGCGGCGAGGGCCGGGAGCTGGCGGCGCCAGGAGTACCAGGACTCGGGGAAGCCGTGCACGAGCAGGACCAGCGGGCCGGTGCCCTGCTCGACCAGGTGCAGACGCCCGGCCGGGGCCTCGACGGTGCGGTGGCGGAGGGCGGTGGTCGGCTCGGATTGCATGGGGACTTCTCCTCGGTTCGCGGGCGGCCGGCGTGTACCCGTCGATCATGCGGTGGGGCGGCCACTCGGCGCGATCGGCGTTGCCATTCTGGCAAGCTTGCAGGTCAGTACGGACAGGGACGTGGAGCAGGCACGGCGGGAAGGAACGGGACGGGGACGGTGGCAGGTGACGAGGTGGCCCAGACCCTGGCAGCGATCGGGCCGCGGCTGCGGGGCGTGCGCGAGCGCCGTGGCGTCACACTCGTCGATATCAGCCGCGCGACCGGCATCTCGCCCAGCACGCTGTCGCGGATCGAGACCGGTCGGCGCAAGCCCACCCTGGAGGTGGTGCTGCAACTGGCGAAGGAATACGGAGTCGCCCTGGACGAGCTGGCCGGCGGCGCACCCGTCCCGGCCCCCGTCCCCGCGGACGCGCCCCGCAGCCCGGCGCCGCACAGCTTCGGTGACGACAAGGCGGTGCTGCCGCTGACCCGGTACGTCGGAGGCATGCACGCCCACAAGCACGTCCTGCCCGCCGTCGCGGAGCCGCCCGGGCGGCCGTCCCGGCAGGTGTCCCACGAGGGTTACGCGTGGCTGTGCGTCCTGTACGGGCGGCTGCGGCTCGCACTCGGCAGCCAGGACCTCGTGCTGACCGCCGGGGACGTCATCGAGTTCGACACCCGCATCCCTCACGGAGTCGCGAACGCCGGATCGGACGGACCGGTGGAGTATCTGATCATGTTCGGGCCCCAGGGAGAACGCCTGCGGCTGCGCACCCCTCCAGCGGCCGGTCGCGGGACCGGTGCCACAAAGGCTGCTGAATGAGCAGCCTTCCATCTTCCAGTCCTTCCACTCCTTCCAGTCCTTCTACTCCCTTCCTGCCCAGGATTGTGGTCAGAATGGTGGGAACGATCTATCAAGTGGGAGGTCGGAATGCCGAGAATCGAGCTGTCGTCCGGACCGATCGACTACCAGGACACCGGCGGCGACGGGCCCGTGCTGGTGTTCGGCCACGGTATGCCGATGAACGAGACCCAGTGGCGCAAGGTGGTCCCGATGCTCGGCGGATACCGCTGCGTCCTGCCCACGTTGCCCCTGGGCGGTCACCGTCAGCCGATGCACCCGGACGCCGACCTGTCCCAGCGCGGTGTCGCCCGGCTCCTGGGAGAGTTCATCGAGAGGCTCGGTCTGGGCGAGGTGACCCTCGTACTCAATGACTGGGGCGGCGGCCAGTTCCTGGTGCTGGACGGGCAGGACCAGCACATCGCGCGCATGGTGCTGGTGGCGTGCGAGGCTTTCGACAACTTTCCTCCGGGGCCGGCCAAGGCCATGGCGCAGGTGTGCAGGATTCCCGGCGCCGTCTGGCTCCTGACACGACTCATGCGGCTTCCGTTGGTCCGTCACAGCCGGGGCGGATACGGCGGGATGAGCCTGCGGGGTATCCCCGACGAGATCATGGACGACTGGTTCGCCCCCGCCACCCGCAGCAGAGCCATCCGCAGGGACTTCGTCAAATTCGCCACCGGAGCACCTGACCGCAAGACCCTGCTCGCCTGGAGCGAGCGACTGCGTGAGTTCGACCGCCCGGTACTGGTCGTCTGGGCGACCGAGGACCGTTTGATGCCGCGTGAGCACGGCCCCCGGCTGGCCGCGCTGTACCCGCAGGGCCGGCTGATCGAGATCGCCGACTCGTCCACCCTCATTCCCGAGGACCAGCCCGAACGACTCGCCCACGTACTGACCGACTTCCTGATCCACACCGGAGCAGAGCCGGTCCGCCACGCCTCCTGAGCGCGGGGGCGGTAGGCGGATCGGGCAGTCGCTGCGGCGCTCGACCACGAGAGGCCAAGGGAATTGAAGTTCCGTCGTCGCCGCCTTAGGCTTACTTAGGTAAGCCTAACTTCGAGGGTGCGGGGGCAGATGGCCAGGGAGAGCGTGCGGCTGGGCGCCGTGCAGGAGACGCTGCTGATCCCGCTGTACGGGCGCGCACTTGACGCGCAGGCCCGCCGCCCCGTCCTCGGAGACGTCGAGGCACCGAAAATGGTCGAGCGCATCGACTACGACTTCGCGAAGTTCCGCGGGCCCTCGCTCGGCGGCTCCGTGCTGCGCAGTGCGATCTTCGACGGGTGGGTGCGCCGGTTCCTCACCGAGCACCCCGACGGCACGGTGGTCGAACTCGGCGCCGGACTCGGAACCCGTTCGCGCCGCCTCGACAACGGCCGGGCGCACTGGTTCGACCTCGACCTGCCGGACACGGTGGAGTTGCGACGGCGGTTCCTGACCGACTCCGCCCGGACCACGACCCTCGCGGCCTCCGTGCTGGACACCGACTGGTTCGAGCGGGTGGCGGAGAGCCCCGGACCGTACTTCTTCGTCAGCGAGGCTGTCCTCCTCTACCTCGACGAGGGCCAGGTCCGCTCCGTCATCCAGGCTCTGGCGAACCGCTTCCCCGGAGCCGGACTGAGCTTCGACACCGGCGGCGGCGCCATGATGCGCAACCAGGAACGCAACCCGGTGTTCAAGGCCGTCGACGCCCGTATGACATGGACCTGCGACGACCCGAAAGCCCTGGAACGCTGGGGGCTGAGACTGCGCGAGAGCAGGACGTTCGCGACCCCGCAGCCGGAGGTGGGCCGGAGCTGGCCATGGCGCCATCGCTACGGCATGCCCCTGCTGGCACGTCTGGTCCCGCCGGCCGTCAACACGTACCGGATGAACCTCTTCACTCTGGAGACCGCCCGATGACCGCCTCGGTCGACCGCGCACACATCCAGGGCACCCCCGAATGGGTGCCTCTGCCGGACGGCCGACGCCTCTACGCGACGGTCCTGCCCGGCGAACGGCCGGACGGACCGACCGTCGTGTTCGAGGCCGGGGCCGGCGCGGGCCGCTCCTCGTGGGCTCTGGTGCAGCCGGGCATCGCGCCCCATGCCCGGGCCATCGCCTACGACCGTTCCGGGCTGGGCCGCAGCGCCCCCGATCCGGCCGACCGCACCCTGACGCGCATGGCCGCCGACCTGGGCGCGCTGCTCGACCACTTCGGCCCCGGGCCCTTCGTCCTGGTCGGGCACAGCGCGGGCGGCCCGCTGGTCCGGCTCGCCGCCGCACGCGGGCCCGAACGTATCGTCGGCCTGGTCCTGGTGGACCCCACGGACGAGGCCGCCGACGTACTCTTCGGCAGCCGGTTCCGTCGGCTGGAGCGGATGGCCCTGGGCCTCGGCAGCACCCTCGCCGCCCTCGGGCTGCTGCGGCCGCTGTTCCGCGGCCAGCTCGCCCGGCTCCCCGAGGACGCCCGCCGGGACATGGCCCGAGAGGGCTTCACGACCGGCGTGCTGCGCACCCAGCGACGCCAGGCCCGCACCTATCTGGACGAGCTGGCCACGTGGCGCGACACACCCCCGAGCACCGGTGACGTCCCGGTCACGGTGATCTCCGGCGGCCTCCCCGGGGACGGCATGGACAGCGCCATGCGCGCCGCGGCGAACGCCTCTCATGCCCTCCGCGCGGGCCGGGCAGCAAAGGGCCGGCATGTCGTAGCGGCGAAATCGGGCCATTACGTCCCGCTGACCGACCCCGAGGTGGTCGTCCGCGAGATCCTGGCCCTCCTGCCCGGCTGAGCCGAGGAAACAAGAACACAAAAACACAGCAAGGGCAGACTGGGTCGCATGGACTCAGGACTCGCTGCCCTGCTGGGCGCTGCTGTCGGCTCCGCCACCACCCTCGGAGCCGCCCTCGTCAACGGCCGTACGCAGGCCCGCTCCCAGCACGCCCAATGGAGCCGCCAGCACCGCCGCGACGCGTACGCCGGCTACCTCCGCGCCCTCCACGAACGCGACATCGCCATGGATACCGTCCTGGACGCCCTGCGCACGGATCAGCCCGACCTGCCGGACGTCGATGAGCGGATAGGCCGCTTCGTCACCCTGGCCCGCGAGGTCCACCGCGCTTGCGAAGTCGTCATCCTGGAAGGCCCCGCCCCTCTCGCGGACGCGGCGGAACGCGTCACCCACGCGTCGGCAGACCTCGCCGAGGTCATGCGCCGGATGGCGGAGAACGCCCGCGCGGGGGACACCACCCACAGGGCCGCGGACACCGCGCTCGGCGTGGAACGCGAGCGCCACCTCTACGAGGCGGTCAAACACTTCCGCACGGCGGCCCGCAACGCCATCGACAGGACCCGCTGACCCTCCGGCTCCGGGCCCAGCTCGGTCCACCACCGAGGCCATGCATCTGGAGCACGCGCGGCATGACCCCGCTTGCGACCGCCGCCCGCTCTCGTCCGCCGTGCAGCTGACGTGGGGGAGGGGGTGGTGAGGGGCGACGACTCCGGGGACCGCTGGACGGCCGGTCAGTACCGGAGCAGTACTCCGCGCCAGGTCCAGCCCGCGTTGAGGACCACCGTGCGCAGGGGATCCCGTACATCCCGCGTGTCGAACCGGAGCGTCTCCACCTTGTGCCGGCGGCCATCCGCACCGCGCCGGAACTCCCACTCCCGGTACACCTTGTGGCCGCCGCGTCCGTACTGCTGGCCGGACTCGTGCGACGGCTCCCACCGTTCCTCCAGCACACGCACTTCGTGCTTCGCCGGTACGAGGCGCATGCGCGTCCTGAGCGTCAGCCTCGCCCTGGGGATCCTGCACTCCGCCACCAGGTCGGCCTTCTCCTTGGCGAAGGCTTCGCGCACGCTGAACGGTACGTCTCGGGCGTTGAGTTCGAGCAACGCTGCGCGGAGCTCCAGAGCGGGCAGGGGTGCGACGCTGCTGTCGGGGTACCTGGTGCCGGTCCATTTGTCCCAGAGGCGCACCATCCTCAGACCCCCGTCCCGGTGGCGGTCAACGCCGGCCGGATCCCCGGTCGCCTTACAGCCCGCATCGCGGTCCAAGTCCACTGCCATGCCATGCCATGTCCAGATTCCCCCGATTGGCTGTTGATCATATGCGTAGCAGCTGTGTACTGCTGTGATCGGCCGCGGCCCTACTGCGGGGCCATGGCAGAAGATCAGTCCTCTATGGAAGTGGACCGTGGCGTGGAGTTTTCGGTCACCGGGACGGTCACGCCTTCGCCCAGAGGCGCAGCCTCCGGCCGGCGGCCATGTCGAGCCGGGTGAGTTCCTGTTGGACACCCTTGCCGGGGAGTCGGGGAAGAGGCCGGTTGGCACCTGCGCCGGCTACGGCGCCTGCTCGGGGTGGCTGCGTGGACCGGCGACGACGGCGACGGCACACGGCGGGAGGCCGACTACCTCATTGAGGTCGACGCCGACTTGGACCACCCCACCCTGGAGTGGTCCACGCACACCGCCTACTGCTGGTTCGGGCCCGACGGTCAGCCGGTCGCTGGGTGCGACGCGGAGGAGCAGAAGCTCCAGGGGCAGTTCACCCTGGCGAACTCCAGCTCCCAAGCCGCAGCATTAGCATCGCGGGATGCGCTACATGGACAACCGAGACCTCGACGAAGCCGTGGCCGAGATGGCGGGGGCGCTCGGCACGTACGACGCGCTGGACTGGTCGGTTCCGGCGGGTTCGCTGGAGTGGAGCTGCTGGACGACGGCCGCGCACATCGCGCACGACCTGCTGGCCTACGCCGGGCAGGTAGCGGCCCGCCCCACCGGGGCCTACCTCCCCTTCGACCTCGCCGTCCGCCCCGGCACCGCCCCGCGCGAGGTGCTTCAGGTGGTCACCGCCTGCGCAGGGCTGCTCAGCAGTGCTCTGGCCAAGGCCGATCCGGGGCTGCGGGCCTGGCACTGGGGGCCGTGCGATCGGGCCGGATTCGCGGCGATGGGTGTCGCTGAAATCCTCCTGCACACCTACGACATCACCCAGGGGCTGGGCGTGCCGTGGCTGCCGCCAGCACCGTTGTCGGCGAAGGTGCTCCGCCGTCTCTTTCCCGACGCCCCGCCCGGCGAGGACCCGGTCCAGGTCCTCCTCTGGTGCACCGGCCGCGCCGAGCTGGACGACCGCCCCCGCCGCGCCTCATGGAGCTGGCAAGCAGCTGTGTCTGACTGATCGGTCCACAGGGGCAACGAGCGGCCCAGAATGAGCCCGATGCCCAGCCCGACCTGCCGGAACTGGCCCGCCGCCCTTGGTGAGCACGCCGCAGGCCGTACGGTGGCGCCTGCTCCCGCTGACTGGAGCAGCGTCGGCCGCCGGCGGCCGGGCGGGCACGGCGGCCACCGCCGACCAGTGGCCTCTCCCGCCGGTGGGGGGCGGGCGGGCGGGAGAGGCCGGTTCTGGTGGGGGTCAGCAGGTGCGGAAGCGGTATGCCTTGGAGCCGGGAGCCGTCACGTCCAGGTCGCGCTGGACGATGGAGAGCTTCGAGCCCCAGGCCGAGCACGCCTTGTTGTAACCGGAGTTCTCGTACTCGATGACGAACACGCGGTTCTCGTACGCCTTCGCGAAGTCGCCGCACTCGTCGTACTGGCCGCACTCCTCGGCGACCGCGAAGTCGAAGCCGATTTTCTTCCGCTCAGGAAGCAATTCGGCGGTGTTCTTCTGGCCGATGGCCAGGCCCGCCGCGTGGGCGCGGTCGGCGAGCAGCTTCGCGAAGGCGGCGTTGTTCGCCTTCGTCAGGCGGCCGCCGGAGCGGGAGAAGGAGTCCAGGTTGTCCGGCTCGACGGCCTGGTACCCGCTGCGGGCACAGCCGGTGACCCAGTCGCCCACGACCTTGGCCAGCCGGGTGCGCTTGTCGGCCGTCGAGGTGTCGAGCAGGGCCTCGCCCCAGTCCTCGTCGACGACCGGGCGCTTGGCGGAGTCGCGCAGGACGAGGTCGGGGTGGTTCTTCTGCCACCAGCTCAGGGCGTCGGGCTGGGCCTGGAAGGCATTGATGTAACAGACGTTGTACATCCCGGCCGCGGGCGCGGCGGAACGGTCGCGGGAGACCGCGCTCACGCCCTTCGGCGGCGTGTAGGGGGCGCCGATCTGGTAGTCGAAGGTCATGTTCGCCGAGGGGAGGCGGGGCGCGGCGGCCTGGCCGGCGGAGGCCGGGGAGAGCAGCAGGCCCGCTCCGGCGGCGACGACGACGCCCGCGACACCGGCCGCCAGGGTGGTCTTGCGGCGCAGGAAGGGGGTGGTGGAATGTTTCGGCACACGTTCTCCTGTGCGAGGTGCGATGAGGTGTTCGCATCCTCCGGGAGGGATCGTGAGGATTCGATGAGGCGCGGCCCCGGCCGTCCCGTTCGGAGCAGCCCGCCCTCTGGATGCACGCGCCCGCGCCGCGTCCCACCAGGCGGGCCGGCTTCCGGGGGCTGGGTCGTACGTACGCGCCTATCAGCCCACGCGGGGGGACCCGCACGCGACCGCCTACCCCCGCCCCGCACCCCCCGCATGCGCGGGCCCCGGCTCGCCCGGCCCCAGCGACAGCCGGACCAGGGTGCCCCCGCCCGGCCGGAGGTCCGCCGTGAGGGTGCCGCCGTGCGCCGTGGCGATCTCGGAGACCAGGGACAGGCCGATGCCGGTGCCGCCGCCCGGCGAGCGGAAACGTTCCGTCAGGGCCGGCAGGTCCGCCGCCGCGATACCCGGGCCGCGGTCCGCCACGGCCACCGTCGCGCCGCGCACCATCACGTGCACCTCCGCGCGCGCCGCGCCGTGCCCGGGGGCCGGGGTGCGGCCGTGGCGGAGCGCGTTGTCGAGGAGGTTGCGGACGGCGATCCGTACGAGCGCCGGGTCCGCGGTGACCACCGACGCGTCGAGGGAGGTGGTCAGCACGTGCGGCCCGCCCGCCAGCTCCTCACAGGCGAGCTCGACCAGCTGGTCCAGCCGCAGCGGCACCGCCCGCAGCTCCGGCCCGGCCGATCCGGCAGCCTGGAGGCGCCCGCGCGTCAGCACATTGTCGACGACGTCCGTGAGGCGCTCGGTGGCCCGCCGGATGCGCGGCAGGTGCGGGTCGAGCCCGCGCGGGTCGCTGCCCGCGACGTCGACCGAGCTGCGCATGACCGCGACCGGCGTCCGCAGCTCGTGCGCGGCGTCGGCCAGCATCCGCTCCTGCGCCTCCAGCGACTGCCAGGCCGGCCGCAGGCTCCGCCCCGACAGCAGGTGGCCCGTCACGCCGGCCAGCGCGGTGAGCAGCCCCGCCCCGACGAGGACCGAGGCCGCCAGCCGCCGGTGCTCTGCCATCCACTGGGACGGGTCCCCGACGACCACGACCGCGCCGCGCACGTCCTGCGTCTCGTCGTGGTGGAAGGGGCGGGCCAGCAGATAGGCGGTGGCGCCCCGGGCATCGGGTTCCTCGGCCCGTACGGGCTCGTCGCGCTCCATCGCGCGCCGCGCGAGCCCGGCCAGCCGCTCCTCGGCCACGGCGGGCTCGGCCGGCCCGGGGGAGAGGAAGACCTGGCGCAGCGTGCCGCCGGGGGCCGCCTGCAGCACCCGTACGCGCGGGGCCCCGCGGGTGGCTTCGTCGTCGTAGAGGCCGTCGAGCTGGAGGCCGTCGTCGGTGTAGTAGATCAGCGAGGTGCTGACGGCGGCGCGCTGGTCCATCTCGTCGTACGCGGCCGCGCGCCAGGACCGCTCGTCGGTACGGATCACCATCCAGGAGAGCGCGCTGACGCCGGCGAGGGTGATGAGGGTGTAGGCGAGGGTCAGCCGGAGCTGGAGGCGGCGGAGCCGTCGGCGCGCCGGGGACCGGCGGCGGGCGGCTCGCGTCGCCCGCGGGGTACTGGTCACCGGGGGGTGGGGGAGGGGTGGTCTCCGGCGGTGCCGTCCCCGAGGAGGAAGCCGTGGCCGCGGACGGTGTGGATCAGCGGCGGCGGGCCGAGCTTGCGCCGCAGGCCGGCCACGACGGCGTCGACGACGTTCGAGACCGGGTCGGCCATCTCGTCCCAGCAGTGCTCGACCAGCGTGGCGCGGGTGACCACCGTCTCGCGGTGGACGAGCAGGTGGCGCAGGACGGCGTACTCCTTGTGGGTGAGGGTGAGCAGGATCCCGTCCCGCCGCACCTCGCGCCGCGCCGCGTCCAGCTCCAGGCCGGCGTGGCGGAGGTGGACGGGGAGCCGGTCCCCGGCACGCCGGGCCAGGCTGCCGACCCGCATCACGAGCTCCTCCATGGCGAAGGGCTTGGGGAGGTAGTCGTCGGCGCCGGAGCGGAAGCCGTCGACCCGGTCGGAGAGGGTGTGCAGCGCGGTGAGGAACAGGACGGGGGTCGTCCAGCCGCCGCGGCGCCGGTGCTCCAGGGCGGGGAGGGTGTCCCCGGAGGGCAGCATCCGGTCCAGGACGACGCAGTCGTAGGCGTTCAGGTCCAGCAGGAAGTCGGCTTCCGGCCAGTCGTGGGCGCCGTCGACGGCGTAGCCGGCGGCCTTGAGGCCGGCGGTCACGACCTCGCGGAGGTCGGGTTCGTCCTCGACCAGGAGTACGCGCATGTGCTGTCCGCCCTTGGTTCGCGCTGAACGGGGAGGACATACTAAACAAGCCATGGCCACGGCTTGACCGTGCGGTGTGGGGGGTGCTGGTCATGGGCATGGCGGAGGAGGCTGCGCGGGGGCGTGGCGGCGGGACTCCCCAGGGGATGCGCACCCGGTGCCCACCGCGGCAACCGGTCCTCGGCGGGCCGCATGGGGCATGATCTTCCCGGACCCGGACCCGGACCCGGACCCGGACCCGGACCCGGACCCGGACCCGGACCCGGGCACAGCCCCTGTCCCCGCCGCCGGCCGCGACTGCCCGGCTCCCGGACAGCGGGCGGCCGAAACCCAGCAGCGGCGGCATGTCGAGAACGAGCGACCGGCTCCGTCCCAGGAACATGAGCGGCCGGCCACCGGCCGCCAGGCCAGCAGAAGGAGAAACCGTTATGGCGATCCAGCGGATGGACAACGTCGGCATTGTCGTCGCGGACATGCAAGCCGCCATCGAGTTCTTCGTGGAACTCGGCATGGAGCTGGAGGGCAGGGGAGAGGTGCAGGGCGGCTTCGCCGACCAGTGCACCGGCCTGGACGGCGTGCACTGCGACATCGCGATGCTCCGCACCCCGGACGGTCACAGCCGGATCGAGCTGGCGACGTACCGCAGTCCTGCGGCGACCAGCCCCGGGCCGCGCGACCGGCCGCACAACGTCCTGGGCACGCACCGCGTCATGTTCGCGGTCGACGACATCAAGGACACGGTCGCCCGCCTGCGCCCGCACGGCGCGGAGCTCGTCGGCGAGATCGCCCGCTTCGAGGACCGTTACCTGCTCTGCTACCTCCGCGGCCCGGAGGGCATCATCGTCGGCCTGGCCGAGCGGCTGGGCTGAGCGGGAACGGTCGCTGCCGAGGGCATGGGTCCGGCCGGCCGGCCGGTGGCGGTGGCCGGTGCGTGGCACTGCTGTCGCTCGGCCCCAAGGCCGGCGGTGGTCCGGGCATGGACCAGGACCAGGGCCAGGGCCAAGACCTACACGAGTACCGCGGTCTTGGCCCGGGCCAGTCGGTCACGCCGATGACGCAGCCACCGGACACGTATCGCCACCCGGCGCTGATCGGTGGTTCAGTCCCACCAGAGGACGACGACCAGTCGGCGCTCAGCCGCGTCGCGGTAGAAGTCGCGCAAGGCGTTGAAGTGGTCCAGGAGGTACGCCCTCAGGCCGCCGCTGATGGCGCCCACCTGGCCGACCACGGAGCAGGCTTCGTGCTCGTCGGCCGGCAGGGCGGTGAGCAGGGTCGATATGTCGATCTGGTTGAGCAGCGCGGAGACGTACGCCACTTCAAGGACACCGAGGCCGGTGGGGGTGCCTCCGAAGGGGGCTATGGCGTGCGGAGGTGTGTCGAGGAAGCCGAGGTCCAGGGCCGTATCGCCGTCGAGGGCTTGGCGTAGAGCATCGAGAGGAGCCTCGTCGAGCCCGGCCACCTCTCCGAGGCGTTTCAGCAGGGCCGGTGCCCAGTCCAGATCCAGCACGTCGTCCGCCGGTGGATCCCACTGGGGATCACTGTCCGGTGACGCGCCGGTGGCCTGACGGCGGTCGGCGAGGTAACCCGCAGGTACGCGGGCGAGTTGCTGTGTAAGGGCCATGCCAGCAGTATCCCGACGGCGTCTATCGGATTTCGATTTCAGGTCTGGGCCGCCTACGGCCTCGGCTCTCTTGAGCCGCGGTTGAGACGACTGGTCCGCGCGAGCCGCGAGCAAGCGCCAGGCCGCCGGAGCAACGCCGGTGTCCGAACGCGGGACGAGTACATACGGGTACTGCCGGCCCAGCCCAGACGCTCCGGGCGCGCCGACACGATGCGGCACACCTGCACGCGGGCCGCGCGCTCCTCCGTACCGACAGCACAGCCGGCACCGCTGTCTCCCGGCACCTGGCCTGGTTTGAGGCACTGGAACTGCGAGCCGCGAACGGTGGCTGCAGCCGGCGCTGTTCCACCGTGCGGCCACGCGAATCGCAGCGCCGGGGCGGACTGAGTCAGGTCGTCCTGCATACGGCCCTGCCGCTCACTGCGCGGCGGCGAACGGCAGCCTGGAAAACCCGTTACGCGTTTCCCGACTGCTCCGCATAGGGTGCGGGTACCGCGGTGGGGGTGCTGTAGCGCAGAGGTAGACGCGCCCTCTTGTCAGGAGGGGATGACGCCGGTTCGAATCCGGCCTGCTCCCCCCACCGTGCGTATCGGCGGATCCCGAACCAGCGGGCAGCCCGCACGCGTTAACCGAGATCCCGCACGGTAGGGCCGTACTCCATCCCGACGCAGGTCAGATGGAGCCCGGGCGTCGCGAAGACGTGACCCACAGAGCTTCGGTCACACGTACGATTCCCCGCATGATCGTCGCCTCCATCGACCCCACCTCGCAGCCCTTCGCCGTAGGCGAGGTCATCGGCACCATGGCCGCCGCAGCCACAGCCGTCGCAGCGCTTTGGTGGCTGACCCGTTCCTGGCGTACGCAGTCCACCCCGCCCGGCAGCGATCCGGCGCACGCCCTGCGCGAGAAGAGAAGGCGGACCTGGTTCATCGCGGGCGTGACCGTGTTCATCGCGGCTGCCGCGAGCGTGCGGGCCGCCGCCTCCTACGATCCCGAGCCCCGCGCCATCGAGGCGCGCGCCGCGGACGGCACCGAGGAATCCCTCGTCATCGTCCTCCCGGAGATCTTCGACCGCTTCCGCCTCCTCACGGGCGAGGAGGTGAAGCGCGCCGAGGCCGAAATGCTGGCGGGCCGCGAACTCCCGCACAGCATGCGGACCGGCTACTACGACCAGGACGCGGACGGGTCCTCCGACCTCTTCGTCCTGGTCAACAGCGCCGACTGGGACCCCAGGGTCGCCGAGAACAAGGCGTCCAAGTCGACCGCGCGGGAGCTCCGCGGCTTCTTCACCGCCGCCAAGGCCCGCGACGTGGCACCCTTCGACGCGGGCAAGCACGGCGGCGGCCTCAGCTGCGGCCTCGTGGCCGGCCCTGACGACGATCAGGCGCTGTGCGCATGGAGCGACGCCGCCAACCTCGTCGGCGTACGGCTGATCCACGAGACCGACCTCGCCGACGCAGCCCGGACCACCCTCGCCCTGCGCGACGCGGCCACGCGCTGACAGGCGTAGGAAGTTCAGTGACGCATTCCCCGGTGATCGATCCCTCCGTGTCCGTTCCCATCTTCTTCACAGTGGTGGGCGTTACGGCCCTGGGTTTCCTCCTGTCCACCCTGATACCCCTGCGGCGATTGGACGGGCTCCTGGCGGGCTCCGATCCGCGGCTGCGGCTCGTGCTCAAGGCTGTCCGCTCCGGTGCGTGGCAGCCTGCGGCCGATCTCCTCGCGGCGGCCGGCAACGATTTGGAGCGTGTGGCCCACTATGCGAAGCATCTGTCGTACGTGGCCGCCGACGAGGGTGACGCGTGGGTGACCGCCTGGCAGGCAGCCAGGCCGGACGACTCCGATGCCGTGCTCATCGCTGCCTGCACGCGTGTGAAGCGGGCCTGGCTGCTACGAGGAGCACAGCCGGCCAGCGCGACGTCCCCCAAGCAGTTCGCCGACTTCCACCACGAGCTCCGCGCCGCGCTTGGGGCGCTGGAACGAGCCGCGTGCCTGCGCCCGGACGATCCGACGCCATGGGCGGAGAAGGTGGCGGTCGCGCGAGGGCTCGACTTCCCCCACCGAGCGATGGCCGAGCTGTGGGCCGAGGTCGAGGCGAGGTCGCCGTACCACTTCAACGCCCATCTGGCCGCGTTGCAGTACTTCTGCGCCAAGTGGTGCGGTTCGCGGACCGAGGTCGAGGAGTTCGCGGAGCGGGCCTCCCGGTCGGCGCCGAGGGGTCACCTGCTGGCGCTGCTGCCTCTGCTGGCCTGGTACGAGGAAGTGGACATGCGGGACAAGGCCACGGGACTGTTCGGCACACCGGAGGTCGTCGCACTCGTGGATGCGGCACTGGACGACGTGGCCGCGGCTGAGGCTGAAGCCACGGCTGAGGCTGAGGGACACCCGAACTTGCCGGAGGCGCGGCACCTGCTCGCCTATTTCCTCGTCCGGCAGCACCGCTACCGCGCGGCGCTGGAGCAGTTCCGTCACGTCGACGGGTATACGGGTGCCATCCCCTGGAGGTACCTCCCCTGGGGCAGGATCTCCTACCGCTTGCACCGCGCGCGAGCCGTATGGGGAGCGCTGCTCACGCGCCGGTGAGGGGCCCCCTCCGCAGGCGGCGCGCCGCACTGGCGTCCGCCTGCTGGTGCACGGCGAAGCCCGGCGCACTCTCGGTGCGCCGGGCTTCCTCCCTACTGCCGCTCATCGGTGGAGGCGGCTCAGCCCCTGTCGTACAGGCCGAAGATGTCGATGACGAGGTCGACCTTGCTGCCGCTGCGGTTCCAGAAGTCGACGATGCCGTTCACGCCCGTGCTCGCCTGCACCAGGTTCGGCACGGTCTTGCCGGCCGTCCAGTTCAGGTTCGAGGAGTTCGGCGGGACCGGCCGGTTCTGGGTCCCGTTCTGGTACTGCCACAGGGTGTTGGGGTCCGGGAAAACGATGAGGTGCCCGGCGCCGGTGGTGTTGGTGACCGTGGTGTTCAGCACCATGCCACTGGCCGTCGGGTACTCCTCCACGTACGTCGAGACGATGAAGCCGTTCGGCTTCATCGGGCCGTTCGGCCACAGGGAGGGGTCACGCGTGTCGAGCTCGCGAAGGGGACGCATCGGGACGAACGCGCTCACGCTCTCCGGGCTGTAGTAGCCCACGACGTCGACGATCACATCGGCCGGATCCCAGCCGCCGTTCCGTACGACGATCTTGCCGTCAGCCCCGATCGGCACGATCACCGAGTTGGCGATCGTCTGGCCGCCGGTGAAGTTCACATTCGACGTGTTCGGCGCGGCCTGGCCGCTGGGGAACACGGTCAGGTGGCCGGACCCCCGCGGGTCCGTCACCGTCACGTTGAGCGCCACGGCCTTCGCCCCGGCCGGCACACCGCGCGTACCGGCGATCTGGACGCCGAACTGCGTACGCCCCGCGACCTGGCCCCTGGACGTACCCAGCCCCTCGCGGCTGTCGACGAAGCGCGTCGGGTCCGTCGGCGTGTAGCCGTTGGCCGAGGAGCGGGTGAAGTAGCCGGTGACGTCGGCGATCAGGTCCACGCCGAGATCGCCGTGGTTGTACAGGTTCACGTAGCCGTTCTTGCCGACCGGCACGATGACCAGGTTGGGTACGGAGTCCCCGGCCGCGTAGTTCACGTTCGAGGTGGTCGGACGCTCGGTGCCATCGGCGTACGCGCGGATGTGACCGGAGCTCCGGGTGTTGGTGACCGTGACGTTGAGGACTACGGCGGCCACGTCCGCCGGGATCCCGCTGTTCCCGCCGACCTTCACGCGGGCCTCGCCCCACGCCGGTACCTGGGCGGCCTGCGCCGCGCCCGTGCCGTCCCGGCTGTCGAGCAGACGGGTGGGGTGGTGCGGGACGAACTCGGAGCCCGGGGTGACGAAGGCCATCGTGTTGGCCGCCGAGGTGCCGCTCGCGGTGTCGGTGACGGTGGCCTTGACCGTGTAGCTGCCGACCTCCGCGTACGCGTGGCGGGAGGTCCGGGCCCCGGTGCCGTCGGTGTGCTCGGTGCTGGTCGTGCCGTCGCCCCAGTCGATCACGACGGTGTGCGGCGTGGTGGTGCCGCTGGTGACCTCGGACTTGAGCTCGATCCCCCGGGCACTGGTGCCCTTGCCGGTGAGACCGACCTTGAGGTCGGTGGCGGCCGCGGCCTTGCTCCCGGCGGCCGGCAGTGTGGTCTTCACCGACCGGTCGGCGGGGCTGCTGAACGCGAAGGCGCTCGTGGCGGTCTTGAGCAGATCCTTGGACGAGCTGACGCCGTGGGCGCCCTGAGCCGCGTCGGCTCCCGGCCCCGCGGCCTGCGCCACGCCCCCCGGCACGAGCCCGACGCCGGCCGCGATCACGGCAGCGGAAAGAACAAGTCGGCGACTACGCACCGGCCCCCCATGGTGTTGTCGAACGTTCGAGTTGATCTCGAAGAAACGCTCGCTCACAGTACAGAGCGGCACTGTCAGGCAAGGAAGGGTTTTTGCGCCGGCCCGCCCGCGTACGAAACCGTTTGCGCCACCGGCGCCCAGCCTCATATGTCGCGGTTCACGCGCCAGTCGGGAGTCGGGGAGTCGGGAGTCGGGAGTCGGGAGTCGGGACGATCTTTCCGGTCGCCTGGCAGCGTTCGCCGACCTCGCGTGACCTGGCACCCCTCATCGGACGGACGGTGCGCGCCTCCGGCGTGACCAGCGTGCACAGCACCAGGCGCGGGACGGGCGAGGCGACACCGAGTTCCGCGATGGCCGCACCACCTGCCCCGTCGCGGCGCAGACAGGCCCCGCCCATGCCGAGCGGACGTGGCGGGGCCGGTGTTCGGATCCACGGCGCACCCTCGTCTCTCCATACGGGTGCTGGAGCAGCGGCTGACCTTGCCCGGCCGTAGTGCCCAGCAAGACACCTCTACTCGGGGCCGACGTCAGCCTTCTTACCAGCAACCCGTGTTACGGCAGCCGCTTCTCCGGCCGGGGTTCGGCGTCGAGGAGTGCCCACCAGGCATGGCCGTCAAGGTCGGTGTGGGCACCGCAGGCATCGACGGTCCGCAGCACCGCGACCTCCGCCGGGACATGGCCCACTTCCTCCTGTTCGTCGGTGCGGTGGTTGAGGACCATGACGAGGATCTTGGCCTGCTGGTCCGCGAAGTGGACGCTGACGCGTTTCCCGCCGGCTGCCACGGCCGCCTGGACCAGGCCGTGGACGGCTTTGAGGAAGTCGTGCTCGTCCAGCAGCGGGTAGCCCCACGCGGCGACGGCGAGCGCGGCCCGGCCGGCGGCCTTCCTCGCCGCCCACTGGTCCGCGCGGAACGTGAGCACCCTCGCCCGACGGCTGGTGACCACCAGCCGGGCCGGCACCCCGGTGAGCGATGCCGGCTTCGTCGCCGGCTGCGGCCGCGGCGGCTCCACCGGCTTCTTCTGCGGCGGCGGCGACTTGGGAGGAAAACTCGGCGAAACCTTCGGACCCCTGGCTTCCACACCCTCGCTCATACCCGACCACGCTACGCCCGCCGGTCACCGGCGCGCACCGGCATCGACCACGGTCATTCACCGCATGCCCGTGCGAGGGCTTCTCGCGCAGCAATGGCGCCATCGACCGCGGGACAGAAATGGCCGTGGCCTGTCACCCCCCTCCACTCACCGGGGGATGACAGGCCACAGCCGCGCAGCCGGCAGGGGAACTACCAGCGGTACCAGCGGCCGCTGCTGCCCTTGGGGCGGGCGACGAAGCCGATCAGCCACAGCACCAGCACAGCCAGCGCGATCCACCAGAGAATCTTCACCGCGAAACCGGCACCGAACAGAATCAGAACAAGCAGAAGAACAAGAAGCAGGGGAACCATAGTTATCAACCTCCGCAGCATCGAGTGCCCCTGCCTTCTCCGTCCATGCACACGATTTTCACGAGCCTCTTATGGCTCCGGCTCAGCCGTGAACGGGACGGCCCGGCCTCTTTCGGAATTCTGGGAATGCCGGGTTTAGCCCCGCCGATCAGGAGCACGAGAGTGGTCACGACCAATCCGGTACAGCAACGAGGAGGTCCCGATGTCGGGCACGGAGAAGAGCAAGGCGCACGCCGAGCAGGCCAAGGGCAAGGTCAAGGAGACCGTCGGCCGGGCCGTCGGCAACGAGCGGATGACCGCCGAGGGCCGCGCCGAGCAGGCCAAGGGCGACGCCCGTCACGCCAAGGAAGACATCAAGGACACCTTCCGCCACTGACCTGTACACCAGGCAGCCATGGCACCAGCTGGGCCCCGACCCCCTCCGGGTCGGGGCCCAGCTGCGTCCGTGGCCCCTCTGGCGGAGGCGGCCCCACATCGCCGTCGACACCCCGCACCTCAGAGGCCCTCCGCCCCGAGCACTTGGCCGTCGCGGCGAACCCGGCCCGATCACGCGATCACCGGGCCACCGGCCTGCGCCCCCTCGGGCCCGCGCCCGGATGCGCCACAGGGCGGCGACGCCGGCCTGCTACACGCCCCGATCCGCGCTTCCCCGGCCCCTGCGCCCGCCCCGGCCACCTGCGGCATCCACGCCCACGCGGCCGGCACGGTCCAGCTGCCCGCCCCCACCGCACCGCCGCCCCACACCCGCGACCAGCGCTACGCCCAGTCGCGCGCCAGAGCCCGTCCGCCCCGCGTCGAGCAGCCCCCCGCACCGCCCGGGGGTGCGGGGGCAAGCCCCCCCCGGGTCCACCTCACCTCCGCGGCCTCTGCCCCCGCTTCCGGTACGCCTCCTGGATCCCGCCCGCCAGCCCCAGCAGCACCGCCACCCCCACCGCCACCGCGGCCGCGACGCGCGTCCCCCAGCCGTGCACGTCCCCGGCGGCCCGCGGCGAGACCTTGCCCTGCGGGTCGCGCACCACCGCCAGCGATTCCCCCTCCTTCGCCAGCCGCGACGCGGTGTTCAGCGACTCCGGTCCGCCCGCAGGACAGTCCAGCCGATGGTCGTACGAGGTCCTCGTCGTCGACGTCCAATGACCCTGGGCGTCCATCGAGGACTCCGTCTCCGTCCGCTCGGTGACCTTCAGCACGACACAGCTGATCTCCACCCCCCGGTCCTCCAGCACGCTGTGCCCCACCGATACCAGCGTGAGAATCGCCCCCAGAGCCGCCGGCAGCGCGGAAAACGCGATCAGCGAAGCCCCACGCCGCGAGGCGCGAGCGGCATGCCAGCCCAGCAGCGCCAGCGGAAGCAGTAGCCCGCCGAGGAAGAACCCCCAACTCCCCAGCGACCCGTACGCCGACTCCCACGCCACCCCGAACGCCACAGCCGCGGCCAACGGCGGCGCGACCACCGCCACCGCGGTCCGCCACAGCCCCCGCTCCCAACCCCCGTGCCAGCCCGCCATACCCGCCCCCGTACCTCGTACCCCTCCCCACCAGGTAACCGCCACGGCACCGCCCCGTAAAGACCGCACCCACCCGCCACCACCGAACCCGAAGGACGCGCATCCCCCGCATCCCCCGCCTGCCCGCCCGGAGGCCGGTCCTACGGAACGCACACCCAGCCGTCACGAGAACTGGCACACACACAGAGGCGTCAGCCACCTGCCCCGATGCGCCCCGCCCCGGCCCCCGAGAAGCCATCAGCGTACGAAGCACGCCCGTCGCTCACCGCGCCCCACACCACCGCAGAAGCGCCGCGACCGGGCCGACGCCAGCGAGACCCCCGGCCGCCGAGCACGAAGCACCAGGCCGACCACGCCCGCGCACCCCCCTACACACCGCCGGAACGAGACCCCCACACACGCGCCCCCTCCCGCATACGGCCCCGGAACATCCCCCACGCACCCGCCCCGAGCGTGCCCTCGAACCGCCTCAGCAGCCGGCTCACCTCCCCCTGCCGGTCCGGATCGCCGGCGGCGGTGGCGAGCCAGGGCCACACCAGCAGCACCGCTCGCGCGCAGGAACGTATCTCCGGATCCCGGTCGTCCAGCAGCCCCACGGCCGTCTCCAGGCCCGCGTACGACGTCTGCCGCTGGAGCAGCCGCAGGCACGCGCGGCGGGTGTGCCGGGCGTACGCCCGCGCGCACCGCGCCGTCAGCCACGCCGTGGGCAGTTCCGCGGCCACCGGGCGCAGGGCGTGCTCCGCCTCGCGCACCACGGACGGCGAGGGGTCGTCCAGCAGGGGCAGCAGCTCACCGTCGGACGCGCCCACCCGCACCAGGGCCGCGACCGCCTGCGCCCGCACGGCCCCGTCGGCATGCGCCAGCAGCGGTGTCAGCAGGGGAGCGTCGGTGACACTCCCGCTCTCGCCGAGGCCCCGTACCGCCCAGGGGGAGGGGCTGCCGGAGGCGGAGGTGCACCAGGCCCGGTACAGGGCGTGCGGGTCACCGCCGCTCTGCCGCACCACATGGCGGGCGCAGGCCCGTACGGGCGCCGACCGGTCGGCCAGGTGGTCCACCGCCTCCGCGGCCCGGCCCGCCCGCGCCAGGGCCATGACCCCCGCCGCCCGCACCCAGCCGTCCCCGGCACCCAGCAGCGCGGCGACCGCACCCTCATCGGCGCCCCCGCCCGTCCCCTCGCCCGTTCCCTCCTCAGCCTCCTGAGCCGCCATCAGCGCCAGAGCCGCCTCCGTCCACCGGCGCCGCAGCAGCCCATCCGGCTCGCGGGCCGCCCACCGCGCACACCAGTGCGCAGGCCGCAGCCGACGCACCCGGCCGCCCGCACCCTCATCCCCCTCCATACCGTCCGCGACGCTCTCCGGCATCCGCGCCACATCGACGGCCGGCAGCTGGTCGGGACGCTTCGCCCCGACCCCGATCAGCTCCAGGCTGATCCGCGCGGCCAGCCGCCGCCCCGGCAGAGCCACCCCTTCCAGCCCCTCCCGCCCCACCCCCTCCAGCAGTTCCCGGCGCAGCCCCGCCGCCCCGGGCGCGCGCAGCGCCTCCTCGACGCGCGCCACCGCCCACCGCCCCCGGTCCCGCCCGCCCAGCGCCAGTACGTGCGCCACCACCACCCGCAGCGTCCCCGCCGGGTCCGCGACCAGGGCCGCGTCCAGCACCGCGTGAGCGGCCTCGCGTACGGGACGTACCGGGTCGGCGCAGCGCAGTACCACCAGCGGCAGCAGCGAGGCATCGCCCGCCGCCGCGGTGACGGCCGCCTCGCGGACCCGGCCGGACGGGTGGCACAGCGCCGTCTCACGGCAGGCCCGCAGACCACCGGGGTCGACGGACGCGATGTACCGGGTCCCCCGGTCCAGGGCCGCCCACGCCGCGGGGTCCTCCACCTCCAGCACCTCGGCCACCCGCCCGCCACCGAGCAGCGCCAGCGCCGCGTCCCGGCCCGTCCACAGGTCCCAGCACAGCCGCCGGCCGAACTGCGCACGCGCCCACGCCCGTACCCGCCGCTGCGGATGGCCGGCCAGGCCCCGCGCCACCCGGCGCCGGACCACCACGGGCCGCCGGCCGAGAAGCACCAGCGCCGCCCCTACGGTGTCCAGCGCACCGCCCGCCCCACCCGCGGGGTCCAGCAGCCCGGCCAGCTCGGCCTCGGACAGCGCGTCCCCGTAGGGGAGTACGGCACCCCGCACCGCCCGCACCACCTTCCCCGAGCCGTCCGCGAGGTACGGCAGCAGCTCGGCCGGCCCGATCGCCCGCCGCATCCGAAGCCCGGCCAGAGCCGCCGCCCGGACCCGCCCGTCGGCATGCCCGGCCAGCCGCCGCAGCAGGGCGGTGTCCGCGGGATCCCGCTCCTCGGCGAGCCCGAGCACGGCCCCGGCACACGGATCGACCGCGCACAGCTCGCGGTAACGGCCCTGCGGGTCCAGCCCCGCGTCCACCAGCGCCCGCCGCGCCACGGCCCGTACGCGCGCGGACGGATCGGCCAGCCGCCCCGCCGACCGCTCGGCGCGCCCGGCCCGCGCGTCCTCCTCGGCGGCGAACAGCCGCAGCGCGACATGCGGGGACGTACCAAACCGCTCAGGCACGGTCAACTCGCCTTCCCCTGGTCGGAGTTGACCTCGTACGGCATCGATGGCGGCCCGCCGCACCCACGGATCCGCAGCCGCTCCGGCGATCTCCAGGAGCCGCTCCGGGGCAGCGGCGCCCCGCCCCAGCACCGCGGTCAGCGCGGCACGCCGTACGAGAGGATCACCGGCCTCCACGACGAGCGCGTCCAGATCCCGGTCGGCGAGAGCCCCGCACGCGAGAGCGGCCAGCCGGATCCGCGGCTCCGGGTCCCGCTCGGCCAGCTCCCGGGCCCGCTCACGCGACAGCAGCCCGTAGCGGACCGCGGCCCGGACCGCCGCATACCTGACGCCCGCATCCGCACTGCCCACAAGCCGGACGACCTCCGCCCCGGCCATCCCCTCCCCGCCACCCACCCGCTCGAACACCAGCTCCCAACCCCAGCCGCCGTGCCGCCGCAACCCCACCAGCAGCGCGAGCGCCACAACCCCCCGCAGCCCGTCCGCCGGCACGGCCCCGAGCAGCGCGCGGGCCCGCTCACGCACCCCCGCGTCGGTATCGGCACACCGCAACAACACCAGCGGCAGAACGGCACCCTCCCCGGCCCCCGCATGCCGCAGCGCCTCCGCCCGCACGCGGGCGTCATGGTGACACAGCGCAAGAACCAGCTCGGACTCCGACGCCGGACACACCCCGGCGCCCCCCTCGTACCGCCGCGCGACAGCGCCCCAGTCGTCGATCTCGGCCTCGTCGACCCAGCGAAACCCCACCCGCCGCGTACACCGCCCCCACGGACCGGTGTTCAGATGCACCTCCGCATCCAGCCGCGCCCACACCTCCGGCCCCCCACCCCGCACCGCCTCCCGCAGCCCCCGACCATGCAGAACCCGCTGCGCGGGGGTGCGGTAGGCGGTCGGCCCGAAGGCGGGAAGAAAGATCATGCGGCGGATCCTAGGCGCCCGCCACCGGCCACCACCTCCCCGTTTCCGCGCGGACCCAGACATCCCCGGACCGGTACCCCATCCGATCCGGCACCGGAAGGGCACGCCGACGCCGAACGGAGCCGCAGGCGCGGGATTCCGTCTGTGACGTCCGGCAACCTGCCGGTGCGATCTGCCATGCCCCCTGGGCCTCGATCGAGGCCGACGTGATCCGCGGCCGCGCTCCGGCCTTCTGGCCATCCACACCGACCTGCGCGACGCCCGGCGCCTCCGTCGTCGACGAGGAGACGGCTACCGACAACGGCCTGGTCACCGGCCGCAGCCCGGACGACCTCCCCGCCTTCCTCACTCGCATCGCCGACGATGTCGCGGTCGAACCGGTGGCCGGAAGCGTGAGCAGGCGCCAGGTCGCCCAGCGTGTCGTCGGCGCGGACATAGTCTTCGGACGCACCGACGACGAAGCAGGCCGGATACGGCTTTCCCGTTTCTCCCACGCCTACTTGACCCCGCTCATCGACTGCGGCGTCAAGATCACCGCGACCCCCCCCAGGGCCACATCCGAGACATCATCGGCCGCGTCACCGTCCTCCACCCCGGCGCCACCTGCCTGCTGTGCCGTCGGCGGGTAGACCCCGCGCTGGCCGCCGCCCAAGAACACGCCGCCGAGGAACAGACCCAGTTGGCCAAGGAGGGCTACGCGCCGGCGCTGCCGGGCCGACACGACGCGGAGTGGGCCGCGTACCCGGCCGAGCTGTGTCCCGGTCGGCAACAGTTTGTAAAGAGAAGGTAAACGATCTCCGGTATCTCGCCACCTTGGCCGATTCGGTACGTGCGCGGCCCCGGCCGGTCGTGCCGGCTGTCGCGATGGTGAACCCCCGGCATGCGAAGCGCTGTTGTGCTTCGCGGGTTGATCAGTCGCGACAGGCGGTGGGGGCTCCGCATCATCACAGGTGGAGCATCGAGCGGCTCGGCGGTGATCCATTTCACCTTGACCGTCGCGCCTATACCTCCGTTTGATTTGCTCGTTTACTGACCTTTACCTTTCCTGTGGGGGGAACCACGGTGGATCACCCATCGGGCCTTTGGCCTGCTCAAAAACGGCGGCGCGCACGCGCCGCCTCCCGTCTGACCGCGTTCGGTCTGGTGGCTGGCATCGCCATCCCCGGATGGCTGGCGGCCGCTCCCGCCACCGCAACGGCTTCGCCCGCCGCCTCTGCCGGTGGCACCACCGCCCAGCAGGAGACACCGGAGACGCTGGCTCTCGCGGAGGCCAAACAGACGGGCAAGGAAGTACCCGTTGCCGCCATGCGGCAGGAGGCCGGCGACGTGGTCGCGAAGCCGGACGGCTCGCTCCTCGCCACCGTCTACACCAAGCCCGTCCGCACCCTCAAGGGCGGCGCGTGGCGGGACATCGACACCTCACTCCGTACGACGGACGACGGGAGTGTCACCCCCGGCGCGACCCTGCCCGACCTGGCCTTCTCCGGCGGCGGCAGCCAGCCCCTCGTCCGGATCGCGCACGCGGGCAAGGAGGTACGGCTGACCTGGCCGAAGCCGCTGCCCGCGCCGGTACTCGACGGTGACACCGCCGAGTACCGCTCGATCCTGCCGGACGTCGACCTGCGCCTGACCGCCACCGAGACCGGGTTCACCCAGCTCATCGTGGTCAAGACGTCCGCCGCAGCGAAGAACCCGGCGCTCGACGAGCTCAAGCTCGGTCTGTCCGCGCCCGGCCTGACCACGAGCCAGGGCACCGGCGGCGTCCTGAAAATGACCGATGCCGCAGGCGGCACGGTCTTCGAGGCGCCCAAGCCGGTCATGTTTGACTCCGCGCCGGGCCTCGCCGACGACAAGGCCGTACCCTCCGCGATACCCGAGGCCGGCCCGGCGGCGAAGAGCACCCGTGCGGGCGCCCTCCAGGCGGCCCCCGGCCAGGACCAGGCAGGTGCCGCACACGCCGCGGCCGTGAAGGTCGCCGTGCCGGGCGACCAGAAGAGCCTCGTCCTGACACCGGACCAAGCCCTGCTGGACTCGCCGAGCACCGTCTTCCCGGTCCTGATCGACCCCAACCTCCAGACCCCCCGGGCCAACGGCTGGGCAGGCATCTCCCGCTACTGGGAGAACAACGCCTACTGGAAGTTCACCGGAGACTTCGGCACCGGACTGTGCGTCTCCTCCGGCTGCGCCTCCAACGACGTCAAGCGCGTCCTGTACGCGTTCCCCATCAAGGGCTGGGGCTTCGTGGGCAAGCGCGTCACGAACGCGAAGCTGAACGTCTGGGAGACCCATGCCTACAGCTGCACCAAGAAGCCCCTCCAGCTCTACGCGACGAGCCGGATAGGTACGGGTACCACCTGGAAGAACTCCAGCTCCAGCTCCTTCTGGGTGCAGCACCTGCAGACGGTCAGCGCCGCGCGCGGCTACACGGGCTGCGCCGCGGGCTACGTCGAGTTCGGCGGCAGCACCTCGAACGCCCTGCGGGACAAGGTCCAGCAGGCGGCCAACGGCGACTGGGTGGACCTGACCCTCGGGCTCAAGGCCGAGAACGAGTCGGACGGCTACGCCTGGAAGCGGTTCAACAGCAATGCCAGCCTCCAGGTCACCTACAACCTGCCGCCGCGCCAGGCCCCGATGAGCGATCTGTCGATGTCTCCCGGCTCGGCCTGCTCGACCACGCCCGTGGTCATCACCAAGTACCCGCAGGTGACCGCCAAGGTGTCCGACCCGGACGGCGAGGCCATCGGTGTGCAGTTCGCCGTGTCGTGGGACAACGGCGACGGCACGGGAATGAGCGGCAAGTGGTACTCCACCGGTGCCCCGGGCACGGCTCCTCCCGCCAACACCTTCAAGGCCTCCGGGTCGCCGTTCTCCGTGACCCTTCCCAGCAGCGTCCCCAAGGACAAGACGATCAACTGGGCGGTCCGCGGGTGGGACGGTGCCGAATGGGGGCCGTGGAGCTATGACGGCACCCCGACCGCCTGCTACTTCAGGATCGACACCTCCGCCCCGGTGGGCCCGGTGACCGTATCGCCGGAGTTCCCGGGTTCTGCGGACGCCCAGGCCGATCTCGCCTGGACCGACGGTGTCGGCCGGTACGGCTCCTTCACCTTCGACACCACATCCACGGACGCCGTGCAATACCAGTACGGCCTGGACCAGCAGCCCTCGGCCTCCCGGCAGGTCGCCACCACCGCAGGCGCCCCGCGAACCGTCAAGCTGCTGATGGAGAAGGAAGGCCCGCACTTCGTCGCCGTCAAGGCACTGGACGCCGCGGGCAACGTGTCCGAGACGACCACCTACTACTTCAACGTCCTAGGCGGCCACCCCCAGCGGGCCGGCTGGACCATGGACGACATCGCCGGCACGACGGTGAACCCCACCCCGTCCGACCTTCCCGCGACCCTGTCAGCCGGCACGGTCGGCGCCCCCGGCCACACCGGAACGGCCGTCGAACTCGACGGCCGGCGGGCCGCGGACGCCACACCGGTGCAGTACCTCGCCACCCAGACGGCAATCCTGGAGACCGACCAGAGCTTCACTGTCTCCGCATGGGTCAAGCCCTCCACCGTGACTCCGCAGCAACAGGCGGTCGTCAGCCAGGCCGGCACCCACATGGCCGCCTTCCAGCTCGGCATCACCGCCGGCAAATGGGCTATCAAAGCCGCCAGCACCGACGCGAGCAGCGGCTACGCATGGGCCACCGCCTCCAGCGAGACGCCCCCGGTGGCAGGCCAGTGGACCCACCTCACCGGTGTCTACGACGCCCCCGCCAAGCAGCTGAAACTGTTCGTGAACGGCCAGCAGGCCGGCTCCGTACCGGCCACCGTGTGGAACGCCCGCGGCCCGATGCACTTCGGGCAGATGCGCTGGCGCGACACCTACACCGACTCCTGGTACGGATCCCTCGACGAGATCCGCGCCTACGACCGCGCCCTGACCACGGCCGAGGCCGTGGACCTGGCGGCCGACAAGCAGCTGCCGGGCCGCGGCGCCAAGGCCGTCTGGTCGCTCGACGAGACCTCCGGAACCTCCATGGCCGGACGCCCCGAAGTGCCGGACCTGACGCTCTCCGGCTCAGCCACCACGACGACGGGCGTGCAGGGCAAAGCGCTCAGCACCGGCGCGACGGGCTACGCCAGGACCGCGAAGCCCGTCGTGGACGGCACCCGCAGTTTCACCGTGTCGGCGTGGGTACGCCGCCAGGCGGTGCCGGGCACCGACCGCTCCTCGAAGGTAGTGGTGTCCCAGGCCGGTACACAGCGCTCGGAGTTCTCGCTCTACTACTCCGGCCACTACAAGAAGTGGATCTTCGGACGCCACCCGCAGGACGCCGCGAGCCCGGACATCGTCCGTGCCATGCAGCCTGACTGCACACCGGGCACCCAGGTCAACGGTGTCCCGTGCATCGGGGAGACCGCCGGCCAGTGGACCCACCTGGTCGGTGTCTCCGACACGGTGACCCGCAAGAACCGCCTCTACGTGGACGGGCACCTCGTCTCCGAGGTCGACTACACGCAGACCGCACCGTGGTCCGCGCCCGGACCGCTGATCGTCGGCGCCGGCCGCGACGACGCCACCATGAACAGCCACTTCGGCGGCGACATCGACGACGTCCGCGTATTCGACCGGATCGTCACCCAGCCCGAGGTGCGCGAGATGATCAGACAGCGTCCGCAGCTCGTGGGCCGCTGGAAGCTGAACACAGCCACCAGCGGAAAGAGCCCCGGGGAGCCGTCGGGGGCCGCCGACGCGGTGCTCTCCCCGACCGGTGCCGCCATCGTCCCCGGCGGCGGGGTCACCGGCAACGGAACCCTGGGCCTGACCGGGCCCGGGGGATACGCCACCTCGACCGCGGCCCCGCGCACCAACGAGAGCTTCACCCTCGCGGGGTGGGCATCGGCGGGCTCACCCACCTCGGACATGACCGTCATGTCCATAGCAGGCGCCAGCCAGTCGGCGATCACCGTCGGCTGGCACTTCGACAAACTGGTCGACGGCCAGGCAACCGGATGGTGGGAGGCGAAGGTCACCGACACCGACGGGGCCACCGCCACCCACACCACGGTGACGCACACCTTCGACCAGAGCCTGTGGATCGGCGACTGGAACCACATCGCGGTCACCTACGACGGGTTCGCCAGGCAACTGAGTCTCTACGTGAACGGCAGCCTGGAGAACCAGATCTGCACCGACGACGCCGGGACAGGCTGCGTCGCCCACGTCTCCTTCACCGACGTGACCACCCCGTTCGCCGCCGGCGGCGGACTCCAGTTCGGCCGCGCCCGCACGGGCGGCGCCTGGACCAAGCCCCTCACCGGCGAAATCGACGACCTCTGGGCCTTCCAGGGCGTTCTGAGCCCCGCCCAGATCAACACGCTGGCCGACCCGACCGCCGAAATCGACACGGCCACCGGAATCTGACCCGCTCTTTCCCAGAAGCAGTCCGCCCGGGCCACGGCCCGGGCGGACTCTCGTGAGGTATCCACACATGAACGTCTTCCGCCGCCACAGGCGCGGCACAGCACGCATAGCCGCGGTGGTGAGCGGCGCACTCGCCGCCACCCTGCTGCAGGCCGTGCCCAGCACCCCGGCCCTCGCCCACACCAAACCCCCTACAGCCCCCTCCCACGAGCGCCCGGTCAAGGGAACCGCGGGCAAGGCCAAGCCGCGCATCACCAAGACCCCCCAGCCGGTACCCAAGCCCAAGATCAGCTGGCCGAAGGCCGCCTCCGCCACCCTCGAGATCACACCCCCGGCAGGCACCCCCGCCGGGAAGAAGACCGCGTCCGGCCGGCCCCCGGAACTCCCCGTCGCCCTCACGACGGGCAAGCCCTCGGCACCCGTCTGGCTCACACCCGCCGCCGAGCCCCAGCAGGTCAAGGTCAACGTCCTCGACCGCGCCGCCGCCCAGAAGGCCGGCATCGACGGTGTCCTGCTCACCCTCGACCGCGCCGACGACACCCCGCAGGGCGCGAACGTCCGGCTCAGTCTCGACTACTCCGGCTTCGCGCGCGCCGCAGGAGGCAGCTATGGCCAGCGCCTGAACCTGGTCCAGCTGCCCTCGTGCGTGCTGACCACCCCCAAGGCGCCGGAGTGCCGCAAGGCCACCCCCCTGAAAGCGGTCAACAACCAGGAGAAGCAGCAGCTCACGGCCGAAGGCGTCGCCCTGCCCGCCGCACGGTCCGCCTTGCTCTCGGGCGCCGGAGCCATGGTCCTGGCCGCGGCACCGGCCGCGGCCGGCCCCTCCGGCAGCTTCACGGCCACGCCGCTGGCCGCCTCAGGACGCTGGAGCGCCGATCTGCACGGAGGCTCCTTCAACTGGAGCTACCCGATCACGGTGCCGCCGGTCCCCGGCGACCACAAGCCCGACCTCGGGCTCTCGTACTCCTCCTCCTCCATAGACGGACGCAGCGCCAACAGCAACAACCAGGCGTCCTGGGCCGGTGACGGCTTCGGCCTCGCCCACGGCGGATTCGTCGAACGCGCCTACAAGTCCTGCGGGGACGACGGCGTGAAGGACGGGATCAACACCCCCGGCGACCTGTGCTGGGGCTACGACAACGCCACCATCAGCTTCGCCGGCCACTCCGGCGAACTCATCCCGGTCTCCGCGGACGAGTGGCGCGTCCAGGGCGACGACAACACCAAGGTCGTCCGCGTCCGCGACACCACCCGAGGCAACGGCGACAACGACGGCGAGTACTACAAAGCCACCATCGCCGACGGCACCCAGTACTTCTTCGGATACAACCGCCTCCCCAACTGGGCCACGGGCAAGCCGGAGACCAAGTCCGTCTTCACCGTGCCCGTCTTCGGCGACGACGCCAACGAACCCTGCCACGCCTCCACCTTCGCGGCCTCCTGGTGCCAGCAGGGCTGGCGCTGGAACCTGGACCTGGTGATCGACCCCCAGGGCAACGACATCACCTACTGGTACAAGCAGGAGACCAACTCCTACGGCCGCAACATCAAGGCCGCGGACGACACACCGTACGTGCGCGGCGGCTGGCTGGACCACATCGAATACGGCCAGCAGAAGGCCGACATCCACTCCGACACCGTCAAGCCGATGGCCCGGGTGAACTTCACCCCCGCCGAGCGCTGCCTGGAGACCACCGCCGGCCTCTGCGACCCGGCGAAGATCGACACCAACCGGCAGTACTGGTACGACACGCCGTGGGACATGAACTGCAAGGCGGGAACCGACTGCGACAAGGGACGCTTCTCACCCACCTTCTTCACCCGGTACCGGCTCGCCTCCATCACCGCCCAGACCCTGCAGGGCGACGGCACGTACAAGGACGTCGACCGATGGGACCTCAAGCACCACTGGGGCACCGCCGACAGTGACTACCAGCTGCTGCTCTCCTCGGTACAGCACACCGGCCTGGCCGGCGCCACGGCACTGCCCGTGCCCGCGACCACCTTCGCGTACACCCCGCTGGCCAACCGGCTGGACAAGGACGACGACGGCCGTCTGCCGTACGTCAAGCAGCGCCTGAGCTCGATCGCCGACGAGTTCGGCGGCCAGATCGACGCCAACTACTCCGCACCGGCCTGCTCCTGGTCCTCGCTGCCGACGCCGCAGAACAACACCAGCCGGTGCTTCCCCGTCAAGTACCAGCCGGTCGACGACGGCCCGGTCACCAACGAGTGGTTCAACAAGTACGTCGTCGAATCGGTCCTTGCCACGGACCGCACCGGCGGCGCACCGGACACCATGACCAAGTACACCTACCTCGGCGGAGCCGCCTGGCACTTCGACGACGACGACGGCATGACCAAGGAGAAGCTCAAGACCTGGTCCCAGTGGCGCGGCTACGCACACACCCGGGTCGAGACCGGCTCCACGCAGAAGTTCACCGCCCAGGAGGACCACTACTTCCTCCGCGGCATGCACGGCGACCGCAGCGACCCGGCCGACAAGACCAAGACCCGCACGGTCGAGGTCGGCGACGGCGAGGGCGGCACGATCACCGACCACGAGGCCTGGCGCGGCTTCGAGTACCGCAAGGAGGAACTCGACGGTCCGGGCGGCAAGGTCCTGCAGAAGCAGACCAGCACGCCGTGGAAGAAGGAGACCGCGAAGCGGGTCCGCGACTGGGGAACCAGCACCGCGGACATCACCGGGGTCGCCGCGACGCGGCAGTTCGTCTCCCTGGACAAGGGGGCGGGCCAGACCTGGCGCGAGCTGCGCAAGAGCACGAAGATGTTCGACGGCTACGGTCGGCCGACGGTGGAGGAGGACCTCGGGGACGTCGCCGACCCCGCGGACGACACCTGCACGCGGACCACGTACGCCGACAACACCTCGGCGTGGATCCTGACCGGCGCCGTCCGCACCGAGAAGGTGGTCGGGGACTGCGGCAAGAACGTCGACCGGACCACGCGCGCCGACGGCACGTCCAACGTCCTGGAGGACATCCGGACGCGCTACGACGGACAGGCGTCCGGGGCGGCCCCCACCAAGGGCCTGCCGACCATGACCAGCTTCCTCAAGACGCGGTCGGCCACCCAGGCGGTGTACCTCGACAACACCACCACCTACGACATGTACGGCCGTGAGCTGACGGGCACCGGCCTGGCGTCGACCAGCACGTACAACCCGGCCAACGAATCCGCGGCACCGACGACGACCGCGCACCCGATGGCCCACACCACGACCACGGTGTTCACCCCGGCCACCGGGCGGCCGACGAGCAAGAAGGACACCAGCCCGCCGGCCAAGACCGGCGTCGCCACCAGCGCCCAGACCGTCACGACCACGTACGACACCGTCCGAGCCAACCCCATCGCCATCGCCGACACCACGGGCCGCAAGACCGAGATCGAGTACGACGCCCTCGGCCGCACCCGGAAGGTCTGGCAGCCCAACCGTTCCAGGGCCGGCGGCCAGACCCCGAACCTCGAATACCGGTACCACGTCGCGGAAGGAGCCATCGCCTCGATCGAGACCCTGGGCCTGCGCGCCGACGGATCCCAGGAATCCAGCTACACCCTGTACGACGGCTTCGCCCGGTCGAGGCAGACCCAGGCCCCCGGCTCCGACGGCGGGATGGTTCTGACGGACTCCTTCTACGACGCGATGGGCCAGGTCTCGCTGCAGTACGCCCCGTACTACGCGACCAAGGCCCCCTCCTCCACCCTGTTCAAGGTGGAGGACGCCACCGGCGTCGAGACCCAGACCGCGACCGAGTTCGACGCGCTCAACCGGCCGGTCAGGTCCACCCTGCTGAAGGGCAACGGCGTAGGCACGCCCCTGTCGGTGACCACCACGGAGTACGGCGGCGACCGCATCACGGTCACCCCGCCGCTGGGCGGCACCCCGACGACGACGATCTCCAACGCGGCCGGCAAGCCCGTGGAGACCCGCGAGTACAAGGCGGCGACCCCGACCGGCGCCTACGACACCACCACCCGCGCATACGACGCGCTGGGCAACCTCGTCCGCCTCACCGACGCCGGCGGCAGCGTCTGGACCTGGAGCTACGACCAGCTCGGCCGCATGGTCAAGCTCGCCGACCCGGACTCGGGCACGTCCGAGACCAAGTACAACGACCGCGGCCAGAAGACCAGCGTGACCGATGGCCGCCTCAAGACCATCGCGTACGTGTACGACAACCTGGGCCGTGAGCTGGAGACCCACGACAGTTCGCCCACCGGGCCGCTGCTGACATCGAAGACCTGGGACCCCACCGGCGCCCAGGGCCAGCTGGCGACCAGCACCCGCCACCACACCGTCGGCGGCACGACCTACGAGTACAAGACGGCGTTCGCGAACTACGACGCGCTGCTGCGCCCCGGCCGGACCACGCTCACCGTGCCCTCCGTACCGGGCCAGGAGGCCCTGGCCGGCTCGTACGCCACAGGCGGAACGTTCAACCTGGACGACACGCAGAAGACCATCAGCCTCCCGGCCGCGGGCAACCTGGCCGCCGAAACGCTCGCCTTCACCTACAACGGCATCAAGCAGCTCACCGGCGTGAGCAGCAACCTGGGCAGCTACCTCGCCCACCAGACGTACACGCTGACCGGCAAGCCCCTGCAGTCCACACTCAAGGCCAACGGCCAGGACACCTGGATCACCGACGGCTACGAGTACGGCACGCAGCGCCTGGCGACCCGCCGCACCGACCAGTACGGCATCGCCCAAGCCGCCTCGGCCCTGAAGTACGGCTACGACCAGCTCGGCAACGTCAAGTCCATCTCAGACGTCTCCCGCTCCGGCACCGAGACCCAGTGCTTCCAGCACGACTACCTGGCCCGGGTGACACAGGAGTTCACCTCCAAGACCACCGCCTGCCCCGCCCAGCCCACGGCTGGCGACATCGGAGGGCCGGCCCCGTACTGGAACAGCTACACCTACAACCCCGACGGCACCCGCAACACCGAGACCCGGCACGACCTGTCCGGCGACACCGCCAAGAACGCGGTCCGCTCCTACCAGTACCCGGCGCAAGGCGCCCCCCGGCCGCACTCCCTGATCGGCACGAGCACCCGGACGGGCACCAGCACCCCGGTCACCCAGAGCTACGCCTACGACGACTCGGGCAACACCAGGAACCGCAGCCTGAAGCCCGCTCCAGGAGCGACCAACGAGCAATCACTGACCTGGGACTCGGAGGGCAAGCTCAGCAAGCTCCAGGACACGGTCACCAACCCGGCGGACGGCACGTCCACGAAGACGTCCGAGTACGTCTACGCGCCGGACGGCACACGGCTGATCGCCCACGAGACCGACAACGCCAACCCGAACGCCACCCGCACGACCCTCTACCTGGGCTCGACCGAACTGGTGCTCCGCAAGAGCGCGGCCAAGCCGACAGCCACCCGCTACTACTCGCTGGGCAGCGCCAACGCCGTCCGCGAGGACAATGGAGACCTGTCCTTCCAGGTCAGCGACCACCACAACACCGGCACCCTGTCGGTGAACGCGGCGACCGGCGCGGTCGAACACCGGCGCATGACCCCGTTCGGCGCGCCCCGCGGCACACAGCCCGCGCAGTGGGCGGGTACGAAGGGCTTTGTCGGCGGTACCATCGACGCCACCGGCCTGACCCACATTGGGGCCCGTGAGTACGACCCGGCCACGGGCCGGTTCATCAGTGTGGACCCGCTCCTGGAGGCGGACCGTCCGCAGACGCTCAACGGGTACGTGTACGCCGCGAACAACCCGGCGACGCTGAGCGACCCGAGCGGCGCGTCCATCATGGACTGGCTGCTCGACTACCTGTTCAGCGGTGGCGGCGGCATCTTCGGCGTCATCAAGCGGGCGGTGAAGCTCCGCAACGACCTGAGGTCGGGCCGCTCCCACATCGCGGTCACCCCCGGCAAGCAGACCTGCCACTACGCCATGGGCATGAACGCGTGCTCGTCCAGCAAGCCGAAGTACAAGCTGGTCAGTGGCCCGGCTGCCCCGGTCAAGGTCAAGGAGCAGCAGAAGGGCTACAACGGCGGCGGATACAACGGGGGATACCCCGCCTGCCCCGACTGCATCAAGGAACAGGGCAACCCCGCGGTCATCAAGGAGATGGGGAAGGCCCTCTGCTCGTGGATTCCCATCCTCGGGCTGGGCTGCGACCGCGCCGACATCATGGAGGCACAGGAGGAGGGCGACACGACCGGTGTCGTGATCGGCTTCGTCGGGATCCTGCCGCTCGGCGACATCCTCAAACTGCCCAAGCAACTGAGCAGGATCGCCGACGCGGCCAAAGCATGCATGTGCTTCCTCGCCGGTACGAAGGTGCTGATGGGCGACGGGTCCACGGCGAACATCGAGGACATCAAGGTCGGCGACACCGTCCTGGCGACCGACCCGGACACGGGCGCGACCGCTCCCCAGAAGGTCACCCGCCTCATCGAGACGGAGGACGACAGGCTCTTCAACGAACTCTCGATCGCCGCGGCCTCGGGAGTCGAACAGCTCACCGCCACCCACGAGCACCCGTTCTGGTCCCCGTCCGAGAACGACTGGGTGGACGCGTCCAAGCTGCGGCCGGGCATGACACTGCGGACGGACGCCGGCGGCACCGCCGTGGTGACCGCCAACCGCGCGTACACGCAGCACGTGAAGACGTACAACCTCACCGTCGACGTCCTGCACACGTACTATGTCTTCGCGGGCGAAACCACCCTTCTCGTCCACAATTCCAGCGGAATCTGCGGGAAGTGGCGCTCTGAGTTCGACGAGCTGCCGAAGGGAAAGAACAAGGGCGTCAAGATCCAGGACAGCGTCGAAGAGCTGCGGGCCACTTTCGACCGGTGGACGGAAGGGGCCGAGAGGCTTCCGGCGAGAGGCCCGAAGATCCCCGATGTCTACAAGCTGCCCGACGGATCCGTGATGCAGTGGCGGCTCAGCTCCAAGTCCGGCGGCGAAACGATCGATATCGTTCCGCCGGGTGGAAACCCGAAGAAGCCGTGGAAGGTGCACCTGCCCGATGAAGAAGAATGACGACTCGATCTGCCAGGAGCTGCTCGAAGAGGGGCTCGATGACTGGGTTCCGGTGGACCTTCTGGTCGCCCTCGCCTTCGAAATGTCGCAGGAATCCGGCGAGAGCATGCGCGACATCACCGCACGCGTTCTGTCGCGTCTGCTGCACAGTGGCCTGATGCAGGTCGGTGAACTGGGCGAGACCGGATTCGAGGCATGGCCCGAGGAGAACGACGCGGTGGTCCGCAGGGTCATCGAAGCCCTTGAGACCGTGAAGTGGGAACCCGCGCTCGGTGTCTGCTGGCTGGCGAACACCCCTGAGGCCGACCGCCTCGTATCCGAGGCCGGCCACTAAGCGCTGGCACAGTGGGCCCCGCCCGGGTTTCCCGGGCGGGGCCCACTGGCATGCGAACACCGACGCCGCGGGCGCCGCTGCCTACCATGGGGGAGAAAGGCAGTGCACACTCCACACGGGGGAAGCTCAAGGGTGTTCTCGGTGCAGGTCACGCAGGAAGCGCGGGGTGCGGTGTTCGTGCTGCGCGGGGAGCTCGACTTCGACAGCATGGTGCAGCTGCACGAGGCGGGCGACGAGGAAGTCATGCGGGGGCCGGGCGCGAGGCCGGTGGTGGTCGACTGCGCGCGCCTGACCTTCTGCGATTCCTCCGGTATCAGCGCGCTGCTGCGGCTCTTCCATCAGCTGGCCGCACGGCAGCGGGCGCTGCGGCTGGCGGCCGTGCCCTCCTCGGTGGTCCGCCTGTTCTTGATAACGGGGCTGGACCAGGTCTTCTCCGTGTACGCCGACGCCGATCAGGCGCTGGCCGCGGGCATGAGCGGTACGAGTGGGCATGAGCGGCAAGAACGGGCATGAGCGGGCATGACAGAGCGGCCGCCGAAGCGGACGGCACGGCAGGGCATGGCACAGTCGATGAAGAGGCAGAACACATGAAGCGCGTACCGGGGCCCCACGCCCCCCAGCCTGCCGGGACAGCGGGTGCGCGCACCACCGCCCCCGCGAGCGCCACCGGCCTGGCCAACCCCGCAGCCACCGGCCCCGCCGCCCCCGACCACGACCTCCGCGCCCTCTTCGGCCAGTCCTCCGCCCTCTTCGCCTCCCTCGCCGGCCCCGCCCACATGCTGGAGACGGCGAACCCCGCCTTCTTCGAAACGATCGGCGGCCCCGAGCGCACCCGTACCGGCCTGCCCATCGGCCAGCTGATGCCCGAACTCGTCGAGCAGGGCTTCATCACCCTCCTGGACCGCGTCTACCGCACCGGCGAGCCCTACACCGCCCGCGAGGCCCGCGTACTGCTCGGCATCGGAGCGGACGCGCGCGAGGGATTCTTCGACTTCTCCTACGAGCCCCGCCTGGACACCGGCGGCAACGTCATGGGCGTCCGCGTGATCGGAGTGGAGTCCACCCAGGTCAAGCAGGCCCAGCGGCTGACGGCCGAGCACCGGGTGCTGCTGGAGCAGATCGCCCGGCAGGCCCCGCTGGCCGACGTACTGGACGGCATGGCCCGGGCCATCGAGGACCTCGCCCCCGAGGAGGTCTTCGTCTCCGTCCTCCTCGCCGACGCCGACGGCCGCCACCTGCGCCACGGCGCCGCGCCCAGCCTGCCCGACTTCTACAACCAGGCCATCGACGGCATCGCCACCGGCGAGGGCGTGGGCTCCTGCGGCACCGCCGCCCACCGGCGCCGGCCCGTGATCGTCACCGACATCGGCACCGACCCGTTCTGGGACGCCTTCCGCGACCTGGCCGACAAGGCCGGCGTGGCCGCCTGCTGGTCCACGCCCATCCTGGCCCGCGACGGTGCGCTGCTGGGCACCTTCGCCATGTACCACCGCACCCCGCGCGCCCCGCAGGACGCCGACCTCGCCCTGGCCCGGGTCTTCGCCGGCACCGCCGCGCTCGCCATCGAACGCCACCGCGAGGAGCAGGCCCGCAAGGCGGCCGAGGCCCGGGAGAAGGCCGCCCGCGACGACCTCGCCTTCCTCCTGGAGGCCAGCACGGCCCTCGCCTCCGACCTGGACGCCACGCAGACCCTGACCCGCCTGGCCGCCTCCTGCGTGCCCCGGCTCGCCCCGCTGTGCGCCGTCGACGTCATCGAGAGCGGCCGGGTCCGCCGCGTGGCCACCGCCGCCCCCACCCGGCGCGAACAGGACCTGCTGGCCTCCCACATCCCCGTCTACGACGCCGCCGACGACGCCGTCGCCCGCGTCCTGGCCTCCGCCACCAGCGAGGTCGCCCGCCGCACCCCCACCGGCCCCGGCCCCTGGCACGACCTGGGCGTCACCGGCTACCTGTGCGTCCCGCTGGCCGACCGCGGCCGCGCCTTCGGCACCGTCACCCTGCTGTCCACCGGCGAGTACAGCTTCGACGGGCACACCGTCGCCCTCGCCGAGGAACTCGCCCGCCGCGCCGCCTCCGCCGCCCGCAACGCCCGCCAGTACACCCACCGCCACGCCCTCGCCCGCGACCTCCAGGCCGGCCTGCTCCTGCCCGACCTGCCCCGGGTCCCCGGCGCCGACGTGGCCACCTACTACCACCCCGCCGGCGAGGGCCTCGACATCGGCGGCGACTTCTACGACGTCTTCCCCCTGGACGACGGCCGGTGGGCGTTCCTCCTCGGCGACGTGTGCGGCCGCGGCGCCATCGCCGCCACCACCACCGCCCTGGTCCGCCACACCGCCCGCGCCGTCGCCCCGCTGCTCCCGGGCCCCGAGGACGTCGTCAAGGCGGTCAACCGGGCCCTGATCAAACGGCCCGGCAGCCACGGCACCGGCTTCGTCACCCTCGTCTACGGCCAGCTCACCCCCACCCCCACCGGGCTCGCCATCGAACTCGTCCGAGCAGGCCACACCCCGCCCCTGCACCTGGACACCCACCGCACCGCCCGCACCGTCGACGCCCAGGGAGCCCTCCTCGGCATCGCCCCCGACGCCCACGTCACCCCCCTCCACCTGCACCTGCGACCCCACGAGAGCCTGGTCCTCTACACCGACGGCATCACCGAAGCACGCCGCCGGGACGGCGAGATGTTCGACGACCGACGCCTCACCGACGCCGTCAGCGGCCTCCCCGCCCGGCCCGCCGCGCAGGACATCATCGACGCCCTCACCCACGCCGTCCGCACCTTCACCGAAGGCGAAGACATCGACGACGACCAAGCGGTCCTCGTCCTGACCGCCACCGAGCCCCCGACGGCCCCGGCCGGGCCCGCTCCGGAGTGATGCGGCGATGCGGTCATGCGGTCATGCGGTCATGCGGTCATGCGGTGATGCGGTGATGACCCGGTGATGTACTGTCCCCTCTCGTTCTTGATCAACTCGGGGGAGGGGAGCGCCGCATGGCACGGCGGGACGGGTACGGGCGCCAGCCGGACGGCAGGTCCCCGGCGGGACGGGGCACCACTGGACCGTACGGGAGACCGCCGGCGTACCGGGAGGGCACACCGCGCCACGGCTGCGTGACCGTACTGCTGGCCCCCTTCGTCACGGCCGCCCGATTCCAGCGCCCGAGACGCGAGGACCGGCTGGCCGACCCCGCCATCTCCGGCGCCCAGGTGGCCCGTACCTGCATCGGCCTGGGCGCCACGGCCTGGCTGTTCTACGCGTACTCGCTGCGCCGCGGCGCCGGGGACGTGATCAACGACAAGCTCACCGAGATGCTGATCGCCGCCGCCGTGCTGATGGTCGTCGGACCGCTGGCGGTCGGTGCCTTCGTCTTCGCGGCCCGGCCGCCGCTGCGCACCCGGTACCGCCGCCGGCTGGCAGGCCCCCTGACGGCGTTCGGCGCCGTCTTCGGCGCTGCGGCCCTGCTGGCCTTCCCCCTCCACTCCGACCTGCGCGACCTCCTGTTCGCGGGCGCCGGCGACCTCGGCTTCCTCGGGGGACTGCTCATCGGTCTGACCTCCCTGTTCCTGATGCCCTTCGTCCTGACCTCCTCGGTGCTGTGCGTCCACCACTCCTTCCGCACCGCCGACATCCACGAGGTCCTGCCGCCCCTCCTCTCCCCGGTCGTCGTCCTGGCGATGTCGGTCCTCCAGTCCATCGACGGCCCTCCGGTCAACGCCCCGCAGACCGTATGGCTCCTCTTCCTGACGGGCGCCCCCCTGTCGGTATCGGCCCTGTCCGTCTGGGAGCTACGCCGCCTCCGGACCCACTACGGCATCACCCTCCGCACAGCCCTGGGCCGCTAGCCAGGGCACGCCCGAAGGAGCGAGCCGCGGCCCACGGCTGACTTCCGGTCACGCCCACGCGGGCCGGACCTACCTGGACTCGACCCGTCCCAGCGGGCTCGGGTCGGCTGCCAGTGCGTCGCGGGCCGTCTGCCAGGCGGAGTCGCCCGGGTAGAGCTCGCTGCGCAGGTAGGCCCAGGCGAGGTGGGCCAGGGCGGCGACCCGCTCCGGGCTCTCGTCCGTGGTCTCGGCGACGTCGTATCCGGATATCCCGCCGAGCCCGTGCTCCGCTTCGAACAGGGTGAGCAGGGACTTCGGGCCGGGGGAGAGGACGTAGGGGTCCGTGTGCCAGTCCGGGCCGCTGACGGTCAGGAAGGCGGAGTCGTCCTTGTCGCCGGCGACCACGAGCGCGGGCGTGCTCATCGTGGAGAAGTCGGTCGTCAGGAGGAAGGAGTAGTTCTGGGCCGTGAACTCGGTGAGCGCGTCGCCGCCCCGCCCGGTCGCGGCGAGCAGCACGCCCGCCTTGATCCGCGGCTCGGCCAGGTCCACTGTGGTCCCGTCGTGAGGGTCGGTGAGCCGGGCGCCGAGCAGCAGGCTCGCGGTGTGACCGCCCATCGAGTGCCCGGCCACGGCGACCCGGCTCCGGTCGATACGTCCGGCGAGCTGCGGGACGGCGTCCTCGATCACGTCGAGCTGGTCGAGTATGCGCGTCATGTCCTCGGCCCGGGTACGCCAGGGCGCGGCGGTGCCGGGAGCATCGGGGACGGCGTCGGGGCCCTGGCTCAGTGTCCTGGAGTCCATATGGGTCGGCTGGATGACGACGAAGCCGCGCGACGCCCAGAAGTTCGCGAGCGGGGCGTAGCCGTTCAGCGAGGAGAGATTGTTCGAGAAGCCGAGACCGTGGGAGAGAAGGATGACCGGCAGCTCGCTCCCGGTCACCGGCGCCGAGACGCGCACCTGGAGGTCCACGGCGCGGCCCGGAGCCGCCAGCACCACCGGGCTGACCGACAGGACAGGGGTGGGCGAGGGGAAGGTGTCGGCTGTGTAGGCAGATCCACTCATGATGCGCATGCCCTTCGATGATCCCGCCGCCGCCCGACCGCTCAGGGCGGGGGCAGCAGGTATGACGGAGTTCCCGCCATCAGCTAAGCTGAAAGCGGATCGTTGTTCCATTTAGGATACGGAACATTGATCCGCTTCGTCAACACTCTTTGGAAGGAGAGCGCGGTGCCCACAGCAGGCCCGGCCAAGGGAGCATCCGCCCGCAGCAAGCGAGCGGACGCGATGCGCAACCAGCAGACACTGCTCGAAGCCGCCGCGGAGGTCTTCGTGACCTCAGGCATCGACGCACCGATCCGACAGATCGCGGCCCAGGCGGGCGTCGGACTCGGAACGCTCTACCGCCACTTCCCCACCCGCGCGGACTTGGTCACCGCCGTCTACCACCACCAGATCGAAGCCTGCGCCGAAGCCGGCCCCCAACTCCTCGCCGACGCCCCCACCCCGTTCGACGCCCTCCACCAGTGGGTCGAACTCTTCACCGACTTCCTGGTCACCAAGCACGGCCTCGCCGACGCCCTCCAGTCCGACAGCGACCGCTTCGCCACCCTCCACACCCACTTCCTCGACCGGCTGATGCCCGTCTGCGCCCAGCTGCTCGACGCCGCCGTCGACGCCGGCGAGACCAGGCCCGGAGTCCAGCCGTACGAACTCATGCGCGGCATCGGCAACCTCTGCATCGGCCGCGACACCGACCCCCGCTACGACCCCCGACGACTGATCGACCTGCTCCTCCAGGGGCTCCGCCTCCCATAGGCGTCTCCCGCAGACGTCTTCCATGGACGGCCCTGATCCGATCAAGGCCGAGAAGACCAGCCCCAGGGGGCCACACCCTCCGGGTGCCCGCTGCCAGTACGCTGGCCGTCCTCTCGACCGCCCAGGGGAGCAGCGTGCCGCCGTCCTTCGTCTACCGGATCACCAAGTACGACCCCGCCGACCGCGACGAGCGCGGCCACTACACCGGCGCGGAGGACACGGTCAGTGACCACGGGCCGGTGGAAGCTGCGTACCTCGCGGCCATCGCCGCCTTCGCCGAGGAGGCGGGCATCGGTCGGCTGGAGATCCGCGAGCCCGCGGTCACCGGTCTCGTCCACTTCGGCGGGGCGCCGCCCGCTGCCGGACATGGCCTCGGCGGGCTGTTCCCGCCCGACCTGACCGGCTACCACGACGGCGCGGAGGTCTCCCTCCCGGTTGCTCTGGAGCTGGTGCGGGCCATGCTCCGTGACCAGGGCGCCTGGTGTCGGCTGGAAGCGGGGGACAGCTTCGCGGTCCACGTCGGATGGGATCAGTACGTGTACGTCGGAAGCGACCAGCTCTCCCCGGAGGCCGTGGCCCGCACCCGCGAACTCGGCCTCTTCCCGGAACCGTTCCCTTGCTCGCCCTACGCCGTCGAGCAAGAGGAACCGAGCGCCACGGAGGTCGCCGACGCGGACTTCTGGGCGCGCGTACGCGCGATGCTGGCCTCAGATCGGACGGTGCTCCTGGAGGAGAGCCACGTGCGCAACGGCGCACGCTGGCACCGCCTGACGGAGGGAAACCTCGATGCGGTACGCGCCGTCCTCACCCCGCGCGCCCTGCTGACGGTCTGGCCGGCGCTGACGCCCGACGTCGGCGCGGTCCTCGCCGCGCTGCCCGAGGAGGGGTCCGTGGAGTTCGTCTGGGAGGCACAGGACGGGACGATCGCCCACGCGATCTTCGACGACACCGAGTACCAGGCGCTCGCCGCCCTCGCGGCCGGCGCAAAGGCTGCCTCCACCCTGCCCCTCGACCTCGACGAACGCCACCCACTGTTCACCGCCACCCTGCCCGACAGTGATGGCGTACTGCGCGCCCGGTGGTGACCGGCCTCGCACAAGACGGGCAGCCGGTGCCGTGCGTCGAGCCTGTCCGCCCAGGCCAGGTCTCGTACTTCCTCCCACCGGCAGAGCTCAGCTCAGTCCCTCGCTTCGCGGACATCCTTCCCCTCCTTGGCGAACGCTCCGCGATCTGGCATGTGCTGCTGCGGATGCGTGCGGAAGGCGCCGGGGCATGAGAAGCCCCACCAGTCGCATCAGCAAGCTGCTGAACCGGTAGTCGATATCACTCACCCGGAGCGTCGTCCCCGGATCCTTGACGCGTGCCGCGGGCGGCAGCAGACTCACCACACTTGTTGATCTACGTCAGGGGGCTGGGACGTCATGATCGTCTTCTACGCATGTCTGGGACTGCCTGTTGCCGCACTTGTCGTGTTCCTACTGTGGAGTGACAGAGCCACGCGGACGAAGAACCTGCAGGGCTTACAGATCGAGGAGCAGGCTCGTCGGGAGGCGAACTTCGACAAGCTGTCCCCCGCCCGCAAGTTCTATACGCCGCCGGGCGCAGCCAAGAGGCGCGGCTGACGAGTGCTGGTCCGCGTTCCGTTTCCCCGGGGCCCATGGGCAGCGCGCCGCTGATGGCTGCGCTGTTCTGGGTGGGCCGTCAGTCCCCTTCCTGAGGTCCGCCTCCTCCCCGCCGTCATCCGCAAGCGCGCCCACAACCGTTCCGAGCACCATGAAGCGGCCCGCAAGGCCGACCGATCGCTGAGGGTCCTGCGCAGCAACGGAGACCTACTCAAAGGCGTACGGCGGTGGACCGGGCCGCGGTCGCCGCCTGGCTCCCGCGATGGAAGCGTGGTGGGGCCCGTGACAGCGGTCACGGGCCCCACACGATGTTCAGCGGGTTTGCTCCTGATGGACGGACACGAGCCTCCGGCGGGGCCGGAGCCGGTAAGTGTTCAGCTGGCAGCAGGTTCCGCTCGGCCGGACCGGCACGGAGGCATCCCGCCCGAGGGAGGCTCGTCCGCAGGCCGGCGCACCGCGCATGGGGGACAAGGCGCACAGGTCCGGGGAGTGCCTGAGCGCCCTCCGGGTGGGGAGAGCCGCCACACCCGACGGCGAGGACTGGCATCCCGAGGTCTCGATCGCGGACGTCGTACGGCTCGCCCGCCCCGCCCACGCCCTGACGGACTGGTGGACCGGACGAGCCCTGTGGCCGTTCCCGAAGTACGTGGAAGAGACCGCCACGACCGCGCTGAAGGCACTCCTCGCCGACCTCACCCCCGAGCAGCGGACGGCCCTGACCGAACGCCTGCCCACCTTCGAGGGCACCCTCCCGGAACTCCTCGCCGCCCTGTGACTCGCCGCGCCGCGACCGGCCGCACCGTCCCCGCAGCTGGCCGGGCATGACCGCCCGTGACCCCGACGCCCCGGGCCCATCGCAGGAGCGCCTACGAGCCGGCCCGGTGCCGGTAGGGCAACGCGACGGCGAGCACCCGTTGATCGCGGGACGCAAGGGTTCCTGCAGGGACGTGCTGAGCTGGGGTTTCCGGGTTCATGATGGTCTGCGGCGTGCAGCGCCCCGACTGGCCGGTGGCTCCACCTGGTCCGGATCGCGCATGATCCAGTCTCTGGTGGATTCGACGGGGGTGTGGTGTGGGGGACGACTGGCGGACCGATCCGACGTTCGCGATGTGCGGGGCTCTGGCCGACGGGGCGGATCTGGCCTCGTTCGTGGGAGGCCCATTCGACATCCGGGCCGTGACGGCGGCCATCCGGCCCGAGACCGTCGACGGAGCCGTCCTCGACGGCCTTCCCTGGGGAAACTTCCCTCACGGGGAGGACGCCCGGGAGGCGGTGCGCCTGCTGCGCTCCACAGACGGACCGGCACGTCGCGCGATGGGTGTACTGATCGGCATGTGCGCCGACGACAGCCGGGCCGCCGCTCTCGCCGTCCCGTTCCTGATCCGGATCGCCACCGACCCGCACCATCCACACCGCACCGCCGCCCCTCGGCGGTCTCGCCGCCCCGGCCCGCGCCCGCTACCTCGGCGTCGCCTCCCGCGCCGAATTCCTCCTCCACCGCCCCGGCCCGCGGCACGACGACTACGACGACTACGGCGTCGAGGTGACCGGCTACCCGGCAGGCTGGTCGGTGGCCGCCGCCCGAGCCGCGATCACCGCCGGAACCCCCATGCTCCTGCCTCTCCTCGACGACTTCGACCCTGCCGTGCGCATCGACGCCTCCTACGCTCTCGCCACCGCGGCCGACCCCGGCCTTACGGTCCGAACCGCGTTCACCAACCGGTTCGCCGAGGAGCAGGAGCCCATGGTCCTGGCCGCCATGGTTCTCGCGACCGCGGAGACGACACGTGCCCACCCGCACACGCCGGCCACCGCGTGGATCCGCGAGGTGTGGCAGGACTGGGCACAGGCCCCCGAAGTCCGCCTCGCCGCCGCGATCGGCTGGCTCTGCCTCACCGACGAACCCGCCCCCGACACCCTGCACACCACTATCGACGTCCTGGCCACCGAAGAACGCGCCCGCGCCATGGAGGCCCTGCCCTGGATGGCCGCCGCCGGCGGCAACGAGCCGGGGCTCCTGCGCTGCGTCCGCCGCATGCTCCACCCGGAACAGCCCGAACCGTACAGCGACGACCCCTGGTCCCCACGGCCCTGAGTGACGAGCGGCCGGCCCCGACCACGTCCCCGCACCCCCGCTCGCGCTTTGTGCACGCAGCTGTCCGTCAGGGCCGCCTACGGCGCTCAGCCACATGAGCGCCCGTCCCCGGCGGGCCGGTCGTGTCGCCACTTCCCGCTCGGTGGTTTCCCGAGTCCGCACGAGCGTTCCCGCAGTGGGCGGCAGACCTCGACGAGTCGAACTACGGCCGGTTTCCCACGACGAGTACGACCTCTCGCCTGAACGGCGTTACGGGTGCCGACCGGTGGGCAGCGCCGATCAGCGTGCCCTGCCGCCACGGAAGCGGCAGCAGCCGTCCTGCCGGGCCCGAGCAGAGCGCGGTCGGCAGTCGGGAGCAGCAGTGATCCTGCCTCAGCTCGCTTCGCCGTTCCTCAGTCGCGGCGAGTACCGCCTGTGGGTGCGCGTGACGGCTGATCACATCTTCCTGCCTTGGTGGATTTCTCCGGCGTAGCGTGACGAACGGGTCGAGCGGGCGGAGCAGTGACCTTGTCGCTGGTGAGCCGAGACGACAGGCGTGGGTTCGTGCGGGGTGACAACGTCAGATCCAGACGGCGGTGCTGGGCGGGGCGAAATCAGAGAAGCCGTTGATGCTGCCGTTGGAAGCGATCGAGCTGGACGCGTTCCGCCGGGTCCATGACCATGACACGTTCTGTGCGATCTGCTGCTGGGGGGGGGGAGGGGCTGTGGTCTCCGGCTGCCGACGAAGCTGTACAACGACCTTCTCCGAACTAACTTCGTGGCTGTCGGGGTACACGTGAACAGGCTTTGACGCTGATCTTGTGATGGCTACAGCCGGCAGACATTAGGGATGCCCAGTGGTGGTCGAGGATGATGCGGGGATGACTGATCAGGGCTCCGCCGCAATTCCGGCGCTGGTACTCGATGAGGAGCACGTGTCCGTGCTCGTCGGGGGCTCGGTAAGCGCGGAGCGCTTCATGGTGGGGGATGCCAGCATCCTCATAGGCCGGGCGGGGACGGTGATCACCGTGGAGGCGGGTGACTCGCCCGCCAGGAGCGGTGTGTGGAGTGCGGAGAAGGTCCGTCTGATCGGGCCCGCACCGGCTTCGGTCGCAGAGCGGCTGATGGGATCGCCCTGGGCCGCGGACGAGAGCTCGTTGCAGATCCACATTGCGGTCCGCCTTGGCGAGCAGGCCCTGTACCTCGGCACTGCCAAGGTGAGCCGGGCCAGTACGACCGACGGTGTTCTCACCGACTGCGAACTGCGCTTGGAAGCACCCCTGAGCCGACAGCTTCTCAACCGAGTACGCCCACCGCTTCCCGCCGTAGACCTGCCGGGCCTGGAGTGGCTCGGAAACGTGAAGGCCGATCGTGCGGCAGCGCTGGAACAGTTCATCACCGGCTGGTATCCAGACGCAGACGCCACCGAACCACCTGCCACCCGCTCTCCGTTGTGCTTGCCTGGTGGACTGAGGCAGCTGTACCGGCTCGCGAGGCAGCGGCCGGGCGCCCGCGGAACCCAGAACAGCATCCTGCCCGAGTCAGACCTGCACACCGACCACCTGGGGGAGATGCTTGTCTTCGGCGTTGAGAACCAAGGAGGCTTCTTCTGGTCACTCCTGTGGACCCTCGACGGACCTGAGGCCGATCCGACTGTCTGGTTCGGTGAATTCGACGAGGAACCGATCGCCGAACAAGAACCGCTCAGCGGCTTCCTGATCCAGTTCTCCCTCTTCGAGGCTTCCATGAGTGCCAACTACGTGGCACTGCCGCGCAGACTCACGGCAGCACAGGTCGCTCGGCTGACTGAAGCGCTGCACCTTGTGCCCCTGCGTCCCTTCTGGCCGTGGGCACCCACTCACTTCTACGTGGCCCCTGGTCTCGTCGTGCATGTCAGCAGCGAGGACGGCGAAGGATTCGATGTCTGGGCCGGCGCCAGCCACCGAAGCGCCCTGGCACCGCTAGCCGATCTGCCCGTCGACTGGATCCGCTTCGATGGCTGACATCACAAGATCAGCGACAGACTCCGTCCATCCGTACCTGAACACCTCAATAAGGACGCGGACAGCTGGGTCCGTTGGCTTGTCGCCAGGGCCGCAAACGGGTCATTGATCACCAGCTCTGAAGACTGGAATCCCCAGGTCGACGGTCATGCTCCGCCCGGCGTCCTCGGTATCTAGCTGTTCGATCTTGCCCTCCGCGCCGGCAAGGCTGACCTGGAGCCCTTCGATCTCGCCGAGCCATCCCTCCCGCTCAGCTTCGATGACGCGGGCGACGAGGTTGTTGCGGATTTCGATCAATCGGTGCCGCTGGGCTGGCTCGGGCCTGAGGAGCGAGCAACGCATGTCCCGTTGACCGAACCAGATTGGGCCCTCCTCGGGCTCAACTCATAGTGACGGCAGGGTTGTTGTGGCTGCTGTTGACGGTTCGTGGTGACTGCGCGTGTGGTGGTGGATCTGGTTTCATCGCGTGTCGTCGAGTAGGTCGGCCCGTGGAGGTATGGATGCCAGAGCACAGCACGACGGTCCGGGACGTGGCGGCGCTGAAGGTGGCGAGGGTCGGCCGCGTGGAGAAGAGCGATGACCCTCTGCAGCCCTTCCGGCTCCTGGACGCTGATGGCACCGAGGTCGCTGCGGTCAGCGAGTTCCTGCACCACATGCTCGCCGACGACGCGAGTCCGACGTCGCTGCGGTCGTACGCCTATGAGCTGTTGGCGTGGGTCCGGTTCTTACGCGCCGTGGACGTTCCCTGGCATCTGGCGAGCCGGGTCGAGGCCCGTGACTTCGCGTTGTGGCTGAAGACCACGAAGAAGCCGCCCCGGCGGCGCCGGCCCGACGCACCCGCCCCGGGCTCGGTGAACCCGGTCACGGGGAAGGCCGCGCCCGGCGAGAACTATGCCGCTCGGACCAGGCGGCACGCTCGCGCGGTGATCCGCTCTTTCGACGAATACCACCGGGAGACCCACGGCCGACCGCTGATCAACCCGTTCCCGCAGGGCGGGGCTGCCGACGAGGGGAATCCGAATGCGCATCACAACCCGATGAAGCCGTTCCGGCAGCCCCCGCGCCGGGCACCTACCAGCCCAAGGAGCCCAAGCCGACCCCGCGGATCATTCCTGACCAGGCGTTCAACGACCTGTTCGCCGGGTTGAAGTACAACCGGGACAGGGCTCTGATGGCGTTCTAAATCTCCACCGGCGCCCGCGCCTCTGAACTGCTCGGCGTCCCGCAGGGCCTGGTCGCTCCCGGGGACCAGACGATCGGCGTGGTCCGCAAAGGCAGCCAGGTCCTGCAGCACCTTCCCGCCTCCGCCGACGCGTTCGTGTGGCTGCGGCTCTACCAGCAAGAACTGCGCGGTATGGTCCCCAAGCACCCGTCGGAACTGCTGTGGTGGACGCTGCGACGGCCCTTCCGCCCTCTGGAGTACGACGCGGCCCGCATGGTTTTCACCCGTGCCAACCAACTGCTCGGCGCGAACTGGACCCTGCACGACCTGCGGCACAGCGCGGCCGGCGCAGCCCTCGTCCAGGGCCTGGAGCACCAGCTCGGGATCCTCTACGTGAAGGTGGGGGTGGGAAGAGACGGCGACCTGGCCGATTGGCAGCTTCCTGCCCGCTCAGCTCCACGGAGTACGTGGTCAGGAAGGGGCTGGCGACGACGCAGAGCCCGTCCATGAGCAGGCGGCCGATCCACAGGAAGGCCCGTTCAGTCACCTCTACGTCGGCGGAACCGGGAAGCGGAAACGGCAGTGCTTCTGCACGACGTCGAGGTCTTCCGCCGTCATCCGCACCCGCGTGAACGCCTCGCGGCCGGCATCCCGCACCGAGCCGGGCCTGCGCACATGACGGGGCCCCGGCCTCCGGGGGGCGTGGAGGTCGGGGCCCTGCCGCGTGTCGGCCCGCAGGCCGTACGACGCCGTCCGCTCAGTGGCGGAAGGTGTCCTTGATGTCTTCCTTGGCCTGGCGGGCGTTGCCCTTGGCCTGGTCGGCGTGGCCCTCGGCGGTCATCCGCTCGTTGCCCACCGCGCGGCCGACGGTCTCCTTGACCTTGCCCTTGGCCTGCTCGCCCTGCGCCTTGGTCTTCTCCGTGCCCGACATCGGGACCTCCTCGTTGCTGTACCGGATTGGTCGTGACGCTCTCGTGCTCCCGATCCCCATCCGTAAACCTCCGTCCCGTGCAACCGCCGAAATTTCCCTGAACGGGGAAAGGCTGTGGGGTGGGCCCGTCGAAAACTTCCGTGTATGCCCGCGTGCGGCGATAAGAAACAGGTAAGTCGTCCTGCATGCCGGGAGCATGATCGGGCACCCGCTGCCTCGGAGGTTGATAATCATGGTTCCCCTGCTTCTTGTTCTTCTGCTCGCCCTGATCCTGTTCGGTGCCGGTTTCGCCGTGAAGATCCTTTGGTGGGTCGCGATCGCGGTTCTGGTTATCTGGCTGATCGGCTTCGTAGCCCGCCCCAAGGGCAGTAGCGGCCGCTGGTACCGGTGGTAACCAATAGCCGCTCAGAACGCGCGCCGGTGGCCCACCCCCAGATAAGGGGGTGGGCCACCGGCTGATTTGCTCTTTGGCGCCGCGCCTTTCCGTAGAGGGGCAGAAATTCTTGAATCAGGTCGGGGTGAATGGGCCCGTCAGGGGTATGCGGCGGCACACCGGGGCGGTCGGCGTGACACAGCAGGGAACCTGTCTTCCTCTATGTACGGCGGCCGTCCCGGCCATGGTGCCCACCGCGCCCCCGACGCGCCGCCCTGGGCGGACGGCAAACCCGACGCCCAACAGCACAAGCTCGTCGCGGTCGACGGATCGGCCTTCTGTATCGGATCCAAGAACCTCCAACCGCTGCGCGCGTGCTTCGGCTTGGTCGCCCGCAATCCGAACAAGCCAGGTCGGTGGTACTGGATGCGGCATCGGTGATGTGAAATGTGCCGGACGGGGCATGTGCGGATGGATGATCACGACCTGTGTTCCCAGGTCCGGCTCCGGCCGGTAGGGACGCCGGACCTGGGAGAGTGACGCGCGATGGTGGAAGACGCCTACCTGTTCCTTGCCGGGAACGCCAGCCGATGGCCCGGCACCCCTTTGGCCCTGGTGGGCGAGTTGGAGTGCTTGGGTATTCCCGCTGTACTGGGCTGGTTCGGTGCGCAGGGTGTGGATGCCGCCGACCCGTCCGTGCGGGTGGTGCCGCCGGAGCAGGCCGGGCTCATTCCCCAGGATGCGGAGCGGCTGCCAGTCCCGCTGAGCCCCGACGAGCTGGAGCGGGTCCGGCATGCCGGGGCTACCGATGCGGTTGCCCTCGTCGAGGAGGAACTCCTCGCCTTCCGCGATGCCGAAGAGAACAGGGACGACCTGATGCGACGGGCACTCGCCGCCGGGGTGCCGGTCCAGCGGATCGTGGAACTGTCCGGCGTGGACACGGACACGTTGTCCGATCTTGCCGGGCGAGGACCGGAGAGCCGGTAGCCGTGAGGCCGCAGTCCGCTGCGCCGTCGGTGCGATAGGAGAACCGCGGCCCGCAGGACCTGAGAGGACCTACTGGGCCCGTGCCGGCGGTGCGGCGTTCGCTCATCCCCGGGTGTCTCGGGCGGCATCCATGAGGCGGACTGCGGGGAGCCGGCAGGCTCCGGCCCCTGGACCCGGACCGGCTGCCTGTTGTGCAACCAGCTTATAAGTGAGGGGAGTTGCCCGTATGTCCAGTTCGGAGGCCCTGTTGCGGTTGACCGTCGCGGCGCTGATGTACGCCACGGGGGAGTCGGAGGCCGACCTCGGCCGGGGCCTCCGGCTGAGTCAGGGGCAGGTCTCGCGCAAGCAGTCGGGGGAGTCCGGGGAGTCCTCGTGGACGCTGGCCGACCTCGACCGGCTGTCCGCGCACTACGGCATCCCGGTGTCGGACCTGTTCTGCGGGGTGGACCACGCAGTCAAGCGCCTTCCCGCCCGCCGCCGCGCCGCCACGGTAGGCGGCCTCCAGACGACGATCATCCCCTGAGGCGTGCCCGCAATGTCAGGTGCGAAGCCATAGCCGCAGGCAGGCGAGGGGTGGCCAGGGCTTGGTAGTGGCGGGCTCGTTTGTCGTGGCGGGTGGCGAGGGCCTTGTTCTGCTTGAGCCGGTTGAAGCAGCGTTCGACGACCCTTGCGGCGCCGGTAGCCCTCACGGTCGAGGCGGCACAGGATTTCGCCTCGTCGTAGGCGTCGGTTGATCTGGTCGATGGTCGGGGATGGCGCCGGCGATGCCACGTTGCCGCTCGTAGGAGCGGATCTTGCCGGAAGAGCAGCCCTTGTCGCCGACCACCCGCAGCAGTCGGGTGCACGTCCGGCCAGGCCCGCGCCGCTTCGTACGGATACCGGCTCCCGCCGGTCAGCGTGAACGCGAGCTCAGTCCGCCGCGGGACCGGCCGAGTGCCTCGCCGGTCCAGGGCCCCCTTTTCGGGGTGTGCGGCGCCGGGGTGCTTGCACCGTACGCCCACCGCCGGGAGCGCGATCTCCCTCCGGGATCCTGCCCCGTGATGATCATGAAGAGGCCGAGGCGGTGCGGCATCCGGAGATAGGGCCGGACTGCACCCCGACTGGGAGTCGAGAGCGAGGAAGCGTCGCAGGGTTGCCCGCCGCGCGGCGGCCCGGGCGATGCTGCCGATCTGGCTTGCGGGCCTTGGTAAAGTCGTCGACCCGGGAGGTGAGGCGCGGGTTGGAGACCAGATCGACCAGCACTGCGCACGGATCCTCGCGGAGATCGGCAATGACCGCGCTCGGTTCGCCACCGCTGGAGGCTGGAGGGCTGAAGGCATACGCGGGCGCGGCCCCCATCACCCGGGCCTCCGGCAAACGGCACTACGTCGGCCGCCGGTTCGTCAAGAACAACCGGCTCAACCACGTCGGTCACCTCTGGGCCTTCGCTTCCCTCGGCGGTTCGGCCGGTGCCGACGCCCACTACCGGCGTCGGCGGACCACTGGGGACTGGCACATGCAGGCACTACGGCACCTGTTCAACCCGGATGCTCGGCCAATTCCATCACTGCCTCTCGGCACAGGTCATGTTCGATGAAGCGATCGCCTTCCCCACAGAGCCCCAGCCAGCAGGAACAGCGACCGCGTGAAGCAGAACGGGGCAGCTTGTCCCGGGGCGGCGGGGGAGACGATCATTCGGTCATGAGACCCGAAGTGCAGACGTTCGTTGCCGACGGACCGCTTCCCGACCGGGATGCGAGCGAGGAAGAGATCGACCGGCGTGAACGCCAGCTGACGGCGATCTCCCGCCCTGTCACGTGCGAAGAGGCCGCCGCCCTGGCCACATGCTTCGGCCCCGACGACTGCTACGGCGTCGCCTGGACCCTCGTGCACCTGATCGAGACGGCTCCCAATCCGGTACCGCCGTGGGAGGATCCGGGTCCGGAAGCAGGCGACTGGGCCGAGGTTCTGCGCGGACGATGGGGCGGCGGACCCCCTGCCGCTTGACGACTCCACTGCATGGGGTGTCGTTCCCCCGCAGTAGCCGTGGGCCAGAGGTCTGCTCACGCTATGGGCCTGCGGCCAGGACGCGACGCTGACGAACCCGGTGCTTTACGTTGCCGCCCGCTCGTCCCCGCACCCGCGTCTCCATTGGGGAGATCAGCACGGCCGGGCGGAGAGGACCGTCACCTGGGGCCTTAATCGAGCCCGGCCTGTACGCCCGCAACGGCTTCGCCGAAGGACCGCTCGCCGACGGTCCGCGCTGTCCCGTGCGCTCCTTGCCGGCCCGTCAGGCGGTGCTGGGTGACGGGGACAGCGTGTTCAGTACGGCGCGTGCGGCGGCCGTGCGCTGTGCGGTGCGCAGGGCGGCGTAACCGAGGAGGCCGCCGAGGGTGTTGGCGATCAGGTCGTTGATGTCGACGGCGCGTCCGTGGCCGAGGGTGATGTACTGCAGCAGTTGTACGAGCTCGATCCCCAGGCTGGCGAGGGCGCAGACGGCGACGGTGCTGCCACGGGTGAGGCGGTGGGAGAGCAAGGGCAGAAGGAAGCCGAGCGGGACGAACATGACGACGTTGGGGATCATCGAGACGTCGGCCATCAGCAGCGGGATCGGCTGAATCTGGCCGGTCCAGGGTGCCTCGTTGCGGTATGCGCCGCCATAGACCCACAGGGGGAAGACCGTAATGGAGACGACCGCCGCCGCGTAGAGCGCCGTGACAGCCCGGAGTACCAGTGGCCCGCCGCGCCACCCGGGGATGTGGCCCCGCCGGCGGGCGAGGGCGAACAGGGCGAAGATCAGGAGCGCCGGGCCGAGGACGGCAGCGGTGGGGATCTGGGTCTGGAAGTTCACGTTCTACTCCTGCGGCGAGCGTGTGCGGATCGTCTGGAGCGATCGTGTCCGTGCGGGGTGCCGCTCCGGATCTGCCGATGGACGGAAACCGGGTGGGGCCACTACGACTTTCGGCAGAGGGGCCCGAGGCCGCCGGTTCCGTAGGCTGCGGGCATGCTTTCCCTCCTTCTCCGTCGGCGCTCCTCATGGGTGCGTGGCGTGCTGGTCTGCCTCGGCGTCGCCGCCGTGGGGACCGTCCTGGCGCTGGCACTCGCTGTCGACTACCGCAGCGGCGTGTACGAGTCCGCTCTCGCCCAGCAGGTACGGCTCTCGGCCGCGGCGCCCTTCCTGGTGGTGCCGGTGTGGGGGCTGCGCCGGTCGCGCGTGGGGCCGCGGGTGCTGGCGGCGGCCGGTGGGATCGCGGGTGCTGTGTCTCTCGGGTGCAGTGCGTGGATGCGCGTAGCGGCGGATCAGGGGGAATGGTCGGCCGGGCGCGCCGACGCCTACACCCTGTTCGAGATCAGCGCGCTCATCGTGGTGCTGGCCCTCACCGTCCGGCACGGCGCCGCCTGGCCGGCCGCCGTGGCTGCCGTTGCGCTGTGCGCGGCGGTGGTCCTGCGGCCGGTTGCCGTGGAGATGAGCGAGAACAGCCTTCTCGTGGCGCTGTTCTGCGCGTTCGGCGTGTGCGCCGCATTGGTGGGGGCGCTCGTGGCCCGGCTGGTGGCTGTCGAGCGTCGGCGTCACACCGAGCAGGTGCGTCTTGAGCAGCGGCTCGCTTTCGCCCGGGATCTGCACGACTTCGTGGCTCACCATGTGACGGGCATCGTCGTACAGGCGCAGGGAGCCCAGGTGGTCGCGGCGTCCAGGCCGGAGATGACCACCTCCGCGCTGGGGCAGATCGAACAGGCTGCCGCGGAGGCGCTCAGGGCTCTGCGGCACATGGTGAGCGGGCTTCGTACCGAGGCCGCGCTCGTACCGGCGGGAGACGTGGAACAGCTGCGCTCGCTCGTGGCGGACTTCGCCCTGCCCGGCGGTGGGCGGGCCCGTTTCCTGCAGGAGGGGCCTGTCGCCAGCCTGCCCGCGGCGCCCATGGTGGTCGTGCACCGGGTCGTCATGGAGTCACTGACCAACGTACGCAAGCACGCACCGGGTTCCCGGAAGGTGTCCGTGACGCTCCGCGTCCACTCGGGGACCGCCGAACTCGACATCGTCAACGACCAGGCCGATACCGGCGCAGACACGGCAGGGTACGGTCTCATCGGGCTCGAAGAACGCGTCACGGCCGAGGGCGGCACCTTCCAGGCGGGCCCCGCGGACCAGGGACAGTGGCGGGTAAGCGCCCGGATTCCCGTCAGCAGCGTGTGGAGGGATCTTCCGTGATCCGGGTACTTCTCGCCGACGACCAGGAGATCGTCCGTACCGGCATGGCCATGATCCTCTCCGCCGAGGACGACATCGACGTCGTCGCGCACGCCCAGGACGGCCTCCACGCCCTGGAGATGAGCGCCCTGCACCGGCCGGACGTGGTCCTCATGGACATCCGGATGCCCCGCCTGGACGGCCTCGACGCGCTGCGCCAGCTCACGCGGCCCCACACCGCGCACCGGCCGCAGGTCGTCATGGTGACCACCTTCAACGACGAGGAATACCTGACCCGTGCGGTGGAAGCGGGTGCCTGCGGATTCATCCTCAAGGACTCCGGGCCGCGTCTGCTCGCCGAAGCGGTCCGCGCGGCCTCGGCCGGCGATGCCATGGTCAGCCCGTCGATCACCGTGCGGCTCCTGAAGCAGCTCCGTACGTCCTCTTCCCGGCCGGAGCCCGCCACCCGGCTGTCTCCGCGCGAGGAGGAGGTCGTCATGCTGCTGGCCGAGGGCATGACCAACGCCGAGATCGCCACAGCCCTGTGCATCACCATCGGCACGGTCAAAACCCACCTCACCAACATCCAGGCCAAACTCACCGCCAGAAACCGCGTGGAAATCGCCGCCTGGGCATGGCGCACCGGACTCGCGGGACGCAGCGGGTGAGTCCTGCTTCGGGCACGGAAACGAGGCAGACCACCTGCTGGGGCATAGAGCCTGGAGCGCCCATGCCGTCCGGCGGGTGACCTGGGCCCTCAGGTCGCACCGCCCGCATTCCAGCATGGGAGTTCCCCACGAAGAGCCGTCGAGGGTACGGGTATCCACCGGCGTGCCGTTCGGTCCCGGCGGGACATACCGTGCGACGGCCCGGCCCACAGATCACTCGGCCGGATCTTCCGCCCGTCCGCCCGTCCGCCCCTCCGCCCGCGCCGCGAGCCGGGAGCCCGGGTGTCCGTTGGATGACTGCTTCGTTCTGCACACCGCAACCGGCCGCCTCCCCACAGATCTCGTCCGAGTGACCCGCCAGTGGGACGACGAGGAGGGGAACGCGGCGACGGCACGCCTCGTCGCGCGCGGCTGGCTCGACTCCAACGCCATGGTCACCGACGCCGGCAGTGCGGCACGCGAGCGCATCGAAGCGGAGACGGACGAGCCTGCGCCACGCTATGGGCGCCGATTGGCTCTGCGGGCGCCCGCCGCTTCGCCTCGCTCATCGCGCCGATCACCAACGCGTTCACCGCAGCAGGGACTTTTCAGCCCGCTCGCGCAGTCTGATCTCGCTGAGGCAGACACGTGGGCTGCTGACCACACCCGTCACGCCCACTCGACTCCCAGCTACCGCAGCGCCTCCCGCTGCTCCTGGCCGAACCTCTCCCGGTGTCGGTGATCCATACGCCGAGCTTCACGGGCACCGGCTGGGCCTCGCCGTCGACCGCGATCTCCTCGCCGTCGGCGCGGGGCATGGGCCGGTCCGCGCCTTCGCGTACGACCCACTGCGCGCGGGCGTACTGCCCGCGCTGGAACGCCTGCTGTGCCTTGCTCGTCCCTTTGCCGTACGTGGGGCGGCGGGCTACGAGGCTGCGGGGTGCCCTGGCCTGCTGGATGCGGTGTCGGGTGTGCGGGCGGGGCTGCATTCGACGATCTCGCGTGCGGCCCGCAGCCTACTGGGGTGATCGCCGATGAGCCTGGTGGTGATCAGGATCGCGCGGATGATGGGGACCTTGGTCCTTCAGGTGCTGCTGGACGGTGTCCATGCCGGCCCCAGCCATCAGCAGGTCTCGGCATTCATCGACTTGGTCCCCGATCTGCTGCGCTTGATCGGGGGACAGCCCCCCCGACAGACACGAGGAGTTCTTCAGCGGTGGGCGTGAGCATGCCGGGATTCTCTCCAAGGATCGCTGCCGGCCCAATCCAGTTTCGCGGCCTTGAGGCTGCTGGGCCCAGTCGATGCGGAGCTTCGTGAGCGCTGCGACGTCCACGGGCGGTCTTTCCGATCAGTGGCTGGTGCTCTGCCCTGTGCTGATCAGTTGGGATGCGGCGGTGGGTAGGGGATCGCAGTGCCGGCTGCTGCAGTGATGGTGCGCTTCGTGCTGGACCAGGGTCCTGACCTGTGGCTTTGCCAGTTGGCTGGTGGGGTGATCAGGTCGTGTCACCTGTTTCTTCGCAAGGTTCAGGCGCGGTGGCCGCTCATATGCAGCGGTGCTTGGACGTGTCGGCTGATTGAACTGGTCTGGGATGTGCGCCCGCTTATCCCTGTCGCGTCTGTCTGCGATCGCCTGTGCTTCCCGGGTCGCGCGTTGTGAGGTCGCCTGGTGGTTACACGCTGTCGGCCCATGAGGGGACGGGACAGGTGTGGGTGAGGACCTCGTCCCAGGCCAGCCTCTCAGGTTGGGCGAGCAGCGCTGCCACTGTCCGCCCTTGAGCTCCCAGCGCCCACCAGGCCGGTACCTGGGCCCATACTCTTTGGCCCGGCGATTTGGGCAGGCGGACCGTGTGGACAGCCCATCCCAGCTGATGGCCATCGGAAGGCGCACAGTGATCGAGCTTGATTTCTCACTCGAAGCAACTGTCGGACACGACAGGGGGCCGCGAGGCAAGATGGATTTTGCGACGGCGGACCTTTACGACCTAACTCATGAGGCATCTCAGGGGCCCGTCACATTTGCCATGGAAGGGACTGACTGCAGCGGAGTTTTTCCAGTTCTCGACTTCGCGCTCGGCATGACTGCAGCTTCGAAGGAACTGGCTTCTGTCAAACGTGCTCGCTACTGCGTAGCGGATGCGGGAGTCGATTTTCTCCTCGAGAGAAGAGGGGATACTGTGAGCATTCGACTCAATTCGAAATTGCAAGGAACAGTAGGCTACCAGCAGTTTGTTGATGCCGTGAGGGTCTTCACAATCTCGACCCTGAAAATCCTCCCGAAAAAATTCCCCGGACTCAACAAGAATACGCAGTTCCAGGCGTTGGCACGAAAGTATAACTAAGGACTGTCCTGAAATGCCGTTCGAGACGACGCCGCTACGGTCGGCTCTCCACGTCGTGAGCTGGTAGTAGCCCTAACAGCGCGTCTACGGCCTCGGCAGCATTCGGAGTGGCGAGTACGAGTACGGGGTCGGGCTTCCTGAGGAGGAGGCCGCTCCAGACTCGGAAGACGGGACTGCTCTCCGGCCCGCCGGTGTCGAAGGAGACGGACCCCGCCATCTCGTTCCCGTCGCCTTGTGCGCCAGGCATCCAGAACGCGGGTCCATCCACGAACCGAAGATAGTTGTGGCTGGTGAACGGATACCACTGGCTCAACATGCTCGCCCTGGCCGCCAGCACCAACTCCTCTGCAACAGGGGGAACCCACGAGTTGGTTCCTTGCACCGCGGCATCGGCGGACCGCGCGGATTCCTCCATCCAGTCCCATGCAACTGCCAGTGTCCACGGGGCGTTCGTCTCCATCCACCAAGTCTGGCTCAATGCGTGCACAGTCACGGTGGCTACGATGAGATGATCCTGGAGTGTCCTGGCGTGGACGACGCCGCGCTGGCTACTTGGTGGTGGTGGCGGTCAGGCCGGTGAGGGCGTTGGGGATGTCGCGCCAGGGGGTGGCGAGGCCGTGCACCCGGCGCGGTCATCGGCCCCGACCCCGCCCGGGCCGGGTCCGGGTGTTCGCCGCGTGCGTGCTCGTGTTCACCACGTGAAAGCTGCCCACCCGGTTTCTGGCACAGGCGCCTCCGACCCCTTGGGACGTCGTGGACCGGTACGTGACCTTGACGCCGAACGTCAGCGACCCGGGGGGGCGATGTCCCGGCCGTGCTACCACTCGGCGTGTCCCTTCCACCTATGACGACGCCGATGCAACTGCACGACCCGCCCTGTACGCCGACCTCCCCGGCGATCTGGAGCCAGCGGGGCCTGCGCCGAGCCGGCGCCGGTGTAGCAACCCGTTCCTCGGGTCCTGGCACTGACCACCACATCCCGGCCCCGGGCACCAGCCGCAGGGCGCCCGGCACGACCGGGTCCGGTCAACCCGTGTGCGTGGTCCAGCGCATCCCGAGAGAGTCGAGGGCTTGGACCATGTTGTCGGGGAGTTGGCCGTCGCGGTACAGGGCGCGTACCTGTTCTGCTTCGGACACGACCAAGGGCCGCCACCCTCGCGGGTGGCGGCCCTTGGTGGGCAGGCGTGCGACGGGCGATCCCGGTTAGACCTTCGCGCCGGCCCGGCGCATGCGGGCGGCGAGCAGGAGACCGGCGCCGGCGACGAGGGCGGTGCCCGCGCCGCCCGCCATCAGGGCCGTGTTGTCGCCCGCGCCCGTTGCGGCGAGAGGCGCGCCGCTGCCGCCCTGGGCGGCGACAGTGGTGTTGCCGGAGCCGGAGCCGGAGCCGGAGCCGGAGCCCTGGCCGGAGCCGGTGCCCTGGCCCTGGTCCTTGCCCTCCTGGCCCGGGCCGGTCTTGTCCTTGTCCGCCTTGTCCTTGGCAGCCTGGTCCTTTGCCCGGGCTTCGTGCTGGCCCGTCTTCAGGAACTCGACCCGGTCGGCGGGCGTGCCCTTGAGCGCGGCGCGGCCCGCCTTGACGAGCTCGGGACCGCCACCATTGATGATCTGGGCGATAGCGACGCTGTTGTCCTCGTCGCGCAGCTCGTGCTGGGTCACCTCAAGGAAGTGACGCAGCTGTGCCGGGGTGGGCGACCCGTTGAGGAGCTTGCTGATCGCCTCGCTCAGGATCGGACCGTCCCAGCCCTCGTCGATGCGGGACAGTTCGACGCGGTCGTCCGAAGCCTGGGCGAGGTACCGGCCGGTCTTCAGGAAGGCAGTGCGGTCGGCGGGGGTGCCCTGGAGTGCCTTCTTGCCGGCCTCCTTCACCGCCGTGCCGCCGGTGCCGATCAGCCGCGCGATCTCGACCTTGTTGTCCTCATCGCGCAGCTCGTGCTGAGTCACCTCGTAGAAGTGGCGCAACTGCTCCAAGGTCTCCCCGCCCTTGAAGACCGTCTCTATGCCCGCCTTCAGGGCGGGGCCTGCATCGTGGCTCAGCCGCATGATGGCCACGCGGTAGTCGTCGATGCGGATCTTGTGCTGGTCTACCTCGATGAACTTCCTCATGGCCTGCGGGCCGTCGGCGATGGCCTTTCGGCCGGCTTCCTTCATGTGCTCGCTGGCCATCGGGTGAGCGATGATCGCGAGGATGTTCTTGCGGTCCTCATCGGCCTGGTCGGGAACGGACTGGTCCGGCGTGGTCGGAGCCGGCGGGTTGCCGGCGGCCGGAGCGTCCGAACCGGCGGCGAACGCCGGTGACGCGATGAGGACGGCCGGAGCAAGAGCTGCGGTGGTGACCGCTGCTGCGATCCGGGACAACTGCACAGACAAAACCCCCTGGAAACGTTTCTTCGCCCCACCAGACACTTGAACTGGGCAGATGGTTGTTCGCGTGCACCGTTCTTCTGCTCTCTCTGCACTGCTGTGCCTGCCACGGACTGGTCTTCGTGCATGGTGACCACCTGGCCGGGCCGCTCACCGTGACGGCGCCGGCCGCTGCTACTGGTACGAGAGCGCGATCCTGCTGGCGCTTGCCGCCGTCGTGATCGTCACGGCCTTCGCCCTCCTGCGCCGTCGGCACGGGTCAGGAGGCCCAGACACGCTTCCGGCTCGCGGAGTCGCTGCGGACTCTGGGCCGTCACCCGACGAGGCGCTGCAGGAAGTGCGATGGTGCGCACCGGCGATGTCCCCCGCATCCGTTCGCACCGACTGGAGTCCACCCGGTGCGAACGGACGACACCGGCCGAGCATCCACTTCACCGGGTGGAGCGCACCGGGGTGGAGCGGACGGCATCGGCGGGGTGCGGGTGCGCTCCCCTGGTGTGCACCCGCTGCGTTTCTCCTTGCCCAGGCTCGTGACCTGCCACGGTCAGACTGCAGAGAGGGGGGGGCACCTGCATGCTGCTCCTTCGCACGAGCGCCCCGTCCGGGGCATCACCCTCGTGACGGGCAAAGGTTGCGGCTTCTTGCACGATCCTCCCAGCGACACCCGCCTCCACGCCGGATTCGTGCTCCGATGGGCACGTGCCCCGGGCCCCCGGGGAGGACCCCTTCCCCACACGAAGAAGGACCAAGAAGTTGAGTGATCAGATGCCACGGCGTCCGCTGCCGCACGACTTTCACCCGCAGGTGCCCGAGCTGTCGGTGAGCAGTACGGACCTGAGCGACGGCGGGACCCTCGCGGACGGCCACGTGTACGCCAAGGGCAACTCGTCCCCGCACATCGCCTGGTCGGCCGGGCCGGAGGGCACCGGCAGCTACGCGATCACGTGCTACGACCCGGACGCGCCGACCGGCAGCGGGTTCTGGCACTGGACCGTCTTCGACATCCCGGCGGACGTCGCCGAGCTGCCGGCAGGGGCCGGAACCGGGGGCTTCGCAGGGTTGCCCGCCGGCGCCGTGCAGGTGCGCAACGACTACGGCAGCAGGGACTTCGGAGGGGCCGCGCCTCCGGAAGGGGACGGACCGCACCGGTACGTGTTCACGGTGTACGCCGTCGACCAGGAGAAGCTGGGCCCGGATGCGGACGCGACGCCGGCGCTGGTGGGGTTCCACCTGCGCTTCCACGCCCTCGCCCGCGGGCGGCTGATAGCCCACTACGAGGAGCCGGGCGCAGGGTCGTAGGCGCACGCCCGCTTTCACGCCTCCGCCCCCCCGGCCCCCTTCCCCAGCCCGAGGACGCGCCCGATCGCCGCGCTTTCTGGCACGATCCTGCTCCCCGCGCGGGGATCCGGCAGGTCCCGTGGTGGGATGGGGGCATGTCCCTCGACGAGCTCCGCGACCTGCTGGGCCGCCATGCGCGGCCCGATCTGACCACGGCCATCGACGGCGTCCGGATCTGCCGGGCCGAACCGGGTGCCGAGCCGGAGTACGCGATGTCCGGCGTGATGCTCGCGGTCATCGCCCAGGGAGCCAAGCGGCTCGCGCTCGGAGACCGGGTGTACGAATACGGCGTCGGCCAGTACCTGGTCACCGCGGCCGACCTGCCGGTGGTCGGACGCATCGCCCAGGGCCCGGAACTCGGTTTCGGTATGACACTGGAGCCCGCTGTCATCGCGGAACTGATGCTGCGCGCCGGGCCGGGAGACCTGCCGCCTCCGACCCGGTCGGCCCGGCCCGGGATCACGGTAAGCGACGCGCCGGCAGAGCTCATCGACGCGATCGTACGGCTGCTGCGCCTGCTGGACCGGCCGCGCGACCGCCGCGTACTGGTCCCCCTGGCCAAGCGGGAGATCCTGTGGCGGCTGATGACGGGGGAGCAGGGCGAAGCCGTCCGGCAACTCGGCCTGGCGGACAGCGGCCTGACGCACATCACCCGGGCCGTGGGCTGGATCCGCGACCACTACGCCCAGTCATTCCGCGTGGAAGACCTGGCCCGGTCCTCCGGGATGAGTGTCTCGGCGTTCCACCGGAACTTCCAGTCGGTCACCGCGATGAGCCCGATCCAGTTCCAGAAGCAGATCCGGCTGCAGGCGGCACGCCTGCTGCTGGCCCGCAGCCCGCACGACGTGAGCGGCGTCGCCTCCAGCGTGGGATACGACAGCCCCTCGCAGTTCAGCCGCGAGTACAAACGGCAGTTCGGCGCCCCACCCCGCACGGACGCGGCACGCATCCGAGCCCACACCGATCACGCCACGGCCGCGGCCGCGACGGCCTGACGGGCGACGCCGGTGAGCGGGTACGGGAAATTCCGTCCCGATGCCGGCGTGTTCGGTCCTACGCTTTTCCGATGAACCAGCCCGGCAAGCCCGACCCCGCCGATGAGGATCAGGCCACGGCGGGCCCGTTGCTGCTCACCTACCTGGTGGCTCTGCCCTTTCCCTGCCCGCTGCCGCACGGGGCAGTGATCACCAAGATGCTGCCCGGCACGGTCGGCGGCCTCGACGGCGTGGAGATGCGTCCCTTCCCGGACGGGCCTGTGTTGGCGTCTGCCACGCAGGGGAGGCCATTCGTGTCGCTGAAGTTCTGGCAGCTCCGGGAGCGCCAGAGCGCGGGCCCCATGTACCTGGCCGCCCTGACGCAGGTCTGCGCGGAGATCACTGGCAAGCCCCTGCCCGATGAGGTCTTCGCTGACGCGACGGTCGACGCGTACCGCACCGTGGTGGAGATGGTCACCATCCAGGGCGCCGACCACCTGGAACCGCAGGAAGAAGTCCTGCGCGAGACGTTCACCCGCTGCTTCGATGTCCTGACCGACGTCTCCTCGACGGCCGGGATGGTCCTGCCTCACAGCAACCCGGTGGCCGCTCCGGAGCAGATAGCTGTGGCCCTCTGGCTCGCCCGGACCGTCACCGGCAGCTACACCGACGGCGCGATGGGCGTGATGCCCCTGACGCCCCCAACGAGCCCGCTCGCCACCGTCCTCGACGAGGACCAGTTGACCCGCCTCAACGCGCACCTCCAGCGTCTGTGGGACGGATCGCCCCTGGAACTCGCGATGGAGCGCGCCACCGAAGCGCGCCGTGCCTTCCGCCGCGATGGCGACTACCGCAACGCCGTCGTCCAGGCCGCCATGTTCGCGGAGATCGTCCTCACCAGCACCCTGTCCCTGATGCTGTGGGAAGAACAGCTGGACGTACCGTCGGTCGAGCAGGCTGTGGCCGTGTTCGACTTCTCCCGGGGCGGCGGCCTGGCCACCCGCGTGCGGACCGAGTACGCACCCCGGCTCGGCGGAGACTGGAACCGCACGCACCCCGGCCCCGTCCACGACTGGACACACGCAGTGGCCGCACTGCGCAACCGGGTGGTCCACCGCGGCTACCGCCCGACCTACCGGGAAGCCGAAGCCGCCCTCGCAGCAGCGGACGCACTCCTTGACTTCATCAAGACCCGACTGGCACAGCGCGTGGCACGCTACCCGCGGACCGCGCTGCTGACCCTGGGCGAACCCGGCCTTCGCCGGCTCGGCGGATGGCCGCGAGCCAGCGCTTACCTCCAGGATCCTCAGCAGGTACCGGATCGTTGGTTCGCTGAGTTCACAGCGTGGCGCGAAGCAGTCGACACACGCCTCAGCTGACCCAGCAGGTTCGCCGCGTCCGGGGGTGCCCGCGAGGTCGTGCGGGCACCCCCGCCGTGACGCGCAGGCGTGGGAGGCATCAACCAGCGCTTCCGTCAGCCGGGGCGGGGCAGGCGTCTACCGGGCGGTGGAGGCCGACCAGGCCGCATCAGTGCGGTGGGCACGGCCCGGTGGGCGGAACTGCTCAAGCCCGACCGGCGGCTAGCGCCGCCATCACCGCGCCTCCCGAGCGAGCGATAGCCCGCACGCCCCGTGCGGAGCCGGGCCCGGATCATGGTGCGCGACGGGCGGGGGCTACACTCCGGCTGCCCGAAGCTTCCGAGGTCACGGGGGTCGGGCCCATCAGAACTGGGGGGTTCATGAGTTTGCTGCCGATCGGCAGAAGAGGGCGGAGCAGACGGGGGCGGCGGGCCGGCGCGAGAGCCGCCTCGGGCACCCTGCTGCTCGCCCTGCTGGCCTCACTCGCGGGTCAGACCGGCACCGCCGCCGCGGCCCCCGCGGCACCCGCCGCCACCACGGCCGCCACACCGACCGCGGCCACCCCGGCCGCCGCCCCGCCGAAGGCCGCGGGTCCGCAGGCCACGCCGACGCCGGATCCCACGGCCGACCACCAGGCGGCCGTACGCACGCTCCAGCAGAGCAGCGGCCTCGCCGAGTCCTGTCCGGCAACCGTCGCTCCGCACACGGTCGTCACCTGCACCGTGGACCCGTCCCAGATGGCGTCCTTCTCGCTCGCCCTGCCGCAGCAGAAGGACCTGGTCATGCTCCAGGTCGTCACGACACAGGCGTCCAGCACCAAGCTGATCGCGCCCGACGGCGCCGCCGTCACCTGCGAGAGCGTCCGCCACCCCACGTACCCGGCGCTGCGGTGCCCCACCGGTCAGGCGGGGACGTACACGGTGCAGGTCACGGACAGGAGCAGCACGGCGAACGGCATCTCCGTGTCGTACACCCCGCTGCTCTCCTCCACCGCGTGCAAGGCCGTCGGCGCCGCCGACCACAGGCTCGGCGCACCGACCGTGCTGCACCGCTCGCTGCCGGCCGGCTCGGCGGGCGACTGCTACACCCTGGACCTGGCCGCCGGTGACGTCCTGCGCGCCTACAGCAGCAGCCACGAGGTCCTGCACAGCGTGTACGACGCCTCGGGGAAAGAGGTCTGCACGTCCAGGGGCCGCCCGTCCTACGCCGTGGACTGCAAGCTCACGGGCACCGCACCGTTCCGTATCTCGGCGTTGCAGTCCTCGGGGAAGGCCGTTGACTACGACTACACCGTGGCCCGGCTCTCCCAGCCGGAGGGCTGCGCGGTGGTCGAGCCCCAGGCGTACGGGAGCCTCCCGGACCTGACCCGGACGGAGCACTGCCGCGTCCTGCGGGTCACCCAGGCCGCCGAATACACCTACGCCACCGCCGTCGCCACCGGCGTCCACCCGGGCGCGTCGCCGCTCCTGTCCCAGGCCGGCGAGACCGTGCCCGGCTGCCCCCGGTACGAGGTCTGCGACCTGGCCCCGGGCGACTACACCTGGTCGGCCAACCCCCAGAGCGACGGTTTCAAGGCATTCGGCATCGCCTTCCACTCCGCCAGGGAGACCAGGGGCTGCACCCCGACCCACGACAACGGCCTGGCGGCCGGACCGGCCACCGGCAGCTTCACAGGTCCCGGGCACGTACTCTGCCTGACCCTGCCCACCGCCGGCGGCAAGGGCCTCTACGTGCTCAACCGGCCGCCGGCCGGCGGCAGCTACGCCGCGTACACGCTGTACGACGCGTCCGGGGCCCGGCAGCAGTGCGACTCCGGCACCATCTGCAAGCTGACCGGCACCGGCCCGTTCCGTGCCGTGCTGAGGAACAGCGACGCGCCCGCGACCTTCGGACTGGTGTTCCACCGGACCGGCGAGGCCGAGGGCTGCGCCCCGTGGCCGCAGTCCACGTTCGGCAACAGCACCTGGGGTGCCGAGGTGTCGGTGGCCTTCAACAGGTCGCAGGCATGCCTGAGCGTGCCGGGCAACGCCCACTCCACCGCAGAGCTGCTCGACCACGTCTCCGGCACCCCGAGGGAGGTGACGGCGACGGTCAAGCTGGTCGACGCGGCGGGCGACATCAGGTGCAGGACCTCGTCCCCCTCCACGGCCGAGGTCTGCGCCCTGGCGCCCGGTGAGCCGTACACGGTCCTGCTCGAGAGCTCCGCCACCGCCCGGGGCGGAACGGAGACGTACCGCCTGGTGCGGCGCGACGTGTCCTCCGGCGCGCAGTGCGCGGAACCGCCTTCCACGAAGACGGGCGGGCCCTCCCTCGCCTTCGGCCTGGCGTCCCCCCTGGACACCCGCTGCGTGCGGGTGAACGGTGCCGCCACGGACAAGTTCTGGATCGCGGCGCGGACCCCGGACGTTCCGTACTACGACGCCGCCCCGCTGACCGTCGTCGACGGCAACGGCCGCGCCGTGTGCCGCGAGACCGGCTCCTGCCGTGTCACCGGCTCGACGTCCTACGTGGCGATCGTCGGACCCGAGAAGGCACACAGCGGCCCCGTCGCCGCGAAGCTGGACACCTGGCGGGTGGGCACGGCATCGGGCTGGGCCCCGGAATGCGCCGCCAACCGCGTCTCGGTCAACGATTTCCCGACGCGCAGGGGGACCCTCTCCGAGTCCTCCAGCGCCTACTGCGCCGTGATCGACATGAGGGCCGGCCAGACCATCGCCGTCACCGGCACCACCAGCACCACGGAGTTCGACAAGCCGGGTCTGGACCTGATGAGCGGCCCGGGATGGACCTCCGAGACCGCCGGGTACGGGTGCACGGCCGACCGTGACCGGTTCGCCTTCAGCTGCTCGACGAGTGCCGGCGCGGCACCCGGCCAGGCAGTGCTGCTGCTGAGCCCCAAGCGGGCACGCACCCCTGTCGACTTCGCCTTCCAGGGCGCATGCCAGGAGGGCTGCGTCGAGCCGCCGGCACCGAACCCGACCGGCATCAGCCCGTCGACGAGCATGGCCGGTACGCGTACCGACGCCATCGTCAGCGGCACCGGTCTCACCTTCGGCAGCAAGCTCAGGCTGGTCCGCGCCGGCTCCCCGGAGCGGGTCCTGGAGGCGGTCACCGCGAACAACGACGGGAAGGAGCTGTACGTCAAGGTCGACACGAACGGGCTGGAACCCGGACAGTACGACCTGCTGCTCGACGGCGTCGAGTACACCCCCGGGGTCCCGTCCCGGGGCTACCTGCCCAAGGCATACACCGTCACGGCCCCCGCCCCCGTCCAGAAGGGCAGCCGGTTCGTGCCGCACGGGCCGTCGCGGTTCCTGGACACGCGGGACGGTACGGGTGCCAAGCAGCAGCGCGTCGGGCCCGGCGGGGTGGTCACCCTCCAGGTCGCGGGTGTGAAGGGGATCCCGGCCACCGGGGTCACCGCCGTCGTCATGAACGTGACCGCCGTCCAGCCCACCGAGGCCGGGCATGTGATGGTCTACCCGAACGGGCAGGCCACGCCCAAGGTGTCGAACCTCAACTTCGCACCCGGACAGATCGTCCCGAACCTGGTGACCGTCCCCGTGCTCAACGGCAAGGTCGACCTGCGCAACAACGCGGGATCGGTCGACCTGATCGCCGATGTCACCGGCTACTACACCGACAAGGCCGGGGCCGGCTCCGCGCTGAACCCGATCACGCCCGCGCGGTTCCTGGACACCCGGGACGGTACGGGTGCCAAGCAGCAGCGGGTCGGGCCCGGCGGGGTGGTCACCCTTCAGGTCGCGGGCGTGAAGGGGATCCCGGCGAGCGGGGTCACCGCCGTCGTCATGAACGTGACGGCGGTCCAGCCGACCGAGGCCGGACATGTCACCGTCTACCCCAACGGCCAGGCGGCGCCGGGCGTGTCGAACCTCAACTTCACGGCCGGGCAGATCGTCCCCAACCTGGTGACCGTCCCGGTCGTCAACGGCAAGGTCGACCTGCGCAACAACTCCGGCTCGGTGGACCTGATCGCCGATGTCACCGGCTACTACGCGGCCACCGGATCCACCTTCTCCGCGGCCGGCCCGGTCCGCCTCCTCGACACCCGTGACGGCACCGGCACCGGCGCCCGCGCCGGGGCCGTGGGTCCGGGCGGGCTGGTGAGCCTCCAGGTGACCGGGGTCGCGGGCGTGCCCGCGCAGGGGGTCACCGCGGTGGTCCTGAACGTCACGGTCACCAACCCGACCGAGGCGAGCCACCTGATCGTGCACCCCCACGGGGTGGCACGGCCGGGCGTCTCCAACCTCAACTACACGGCCGGGCAGACCGTCGCCAACCTGGTGGTCGTCCCCGTCGTGAACGGCCGGGTGACGTTCTACAACAACTCCGGTTCCACGGACGTGATCGCCGACCTGAACGGCTACTTCACCTCCTGACACCGGGGAGCTCGTCGCCGTCGTCCGGCTCGCCCGGTCCCGGGCGCCGAGGCAGCGCAGCACCTGGAGCTCGTCGGCGCGGGCCGCGATCCGGGCGGCTCGCGCGGCTCGGCCCCCTGGGCGGCGGCCGCGGCGTCGGCGGCGAGCTCGGCCTGGACGACGTCGTCGACGTCCGGGGCGTAAACGCTGCCCGCCGGCGCCTCGGCGAGCAGCTGGACGATGCGCTCCCACTCCGCGAGCTCCGCAGGGCCGCGGAGGCCGTCGGCCAGGTCCCTCGTACCGGGACGCATGCCATGCGTCGTACCGCGCATGCTCAAGGGCTTCCTTGACGGCGCCGAGCGCAGGAGGCTCAGCGGGTCAGCAGGCCACGGATCATGGCCGCGATCTCGTCGGGGGCCTCCTCGGCCATGAAGTGCCCGGCACGGGTCAGACGGTGGTCCAGGTCCGGCGCCCACGCCTTCCACACCCCGGCGGCGTCGTAGCCGAGCCGCGCGCCCCAGTCCTGCTGGACGACCGCCACGGGCATGGCCAGCTGCGACCCCGCGTCCAGGTCCGCCTGGTCGTGCGTGACGTCGATGTCCGCCGAGGCCCGGTAGTCCGCGACGATCGACGCCACCGCCGCGGCGCTCGCCCGCAGGTAGTGGGCACGTACCTCCTCGGGGATGGCGGTCGGGTCGTTGGCCCAGGCGTCGAGGAAGGAGCCGAAGAACGCGTCCGCGCTGCCCGCGATCATCGCCTCCGGCAGGCCCGGCGGCTGCGCCATCAGGTAGAGGTGGTAGCCGACCGCCGCCGAGACGCCGTGCAGGACGTTCCACATGTCGAGCGTCGGCACGACGTCGAGGAGGCCCAGGTGCGTGATGGTCTCCGGGTGGTCCAGCCCCGCCCGGAAGGCGACCAGGGCGCCCCGGTCGTGGCCTACGAGGGCAAAGCGCTCGTGGCCGAGCGCCGCCGCCAGGGCCACGACGTCGGCGGCCATGGTGCGCTTGGCGTACACACCGGGGTCGGTGGCCGCAGGCTTGTCGCTGGCGCCGTAGCCCCGCAGGTCGGGGCAGATCACCGCGTGCTCGTCGGCGAGCCGTTCGGCGACGTGTCGCCACATCAGGTGGGTCTGGGGAAAACCGTGCAACAGCACGACCGGGCTGCCGCTGCCGCTGCCGCCGACAGCCGCAGCCAGCTCCACACCGTCCGCACCGGGCAGGCGGACGTGGTCGAAGCCGGGAATGGTGAGCGTCATGAGGGACCACCCTTTGGGGTCGGGGACGTGACCGGCTCAGCGTGCGCGACGGCGATCAGCAGCCGATCAGTACGGTTGGGCGCAGCCGGGCCCCGGCACGGAGGATGGGGGCATGCGAATCGACGTGCTCGGTGCGGTGCGGGCCCTCCATGACGACGGCAGCCCGGTTGACCTGGGCGGACCCCGCCATCGTGAGGTACTCGCCCGGCTCGTCGCCGCCGAGGGGCGGATGGTGACCACCGACACCCTTGTCCAGGACCTGTGGGCCGATCCGCCCGTCCGCGCGGTCGGCGCTCTGCGTACGTTCGTCGCCGCGCTGCGCCGCGCCCTCGAACCCGACCGGCCGCCCCGCAGTCCGCCGCGCGTCATCGTCACCGAGGGTCCCGGCTATGCGCTGCGCCTGCCGCGCGAGGACATGGACGTCCATCAGTTCCAGGACACGCTGGCCCGGGCCCGCCGCGACCCCGCCGCGGTGACCGACCTCGGCGCGGCGCTCGCGGGCTGGCGCGGACCCGCCTACGCCGATGTGACCGGCTCCGTATGGGCGCAGCGCGAGCGGACCCGGCTGGAGGAACTGAGGCTGGAGGGTGCGGAGTTGCGCGCCCGCATCCTCCTCGACTCCGGGGAAGGGGCTGATCTCGTCGCCGAACTCGGTGCCCATGTCGCCGAACACCCGTGGCGCGAGCCGGCCTGGGAGCTGCTCGCCCGCGCGCTGTACCGCGCTGGCCGCCAGGCCGACGCGCTGGCCACCCTCCGCCGTGCCCGCGCGATGCTCGTCGGCCAGCTCGGACTCGACCCCGGTGGCGACCTGCAGCGCCTGGAGGCGGACATCCTCAACGGGTCCGCGCCTCCCGGAGGAGCCCGTACCGCGTGGACCGGCCCCGGCGCCAGGCTCGGCCCGCGCACCACCGTGGACCTGGCCCGCACCCTCGCACTGGCGGGCGGCGACGCCCTCGTCCGCTCGCGGCGTGACCGCCTCGCCGCCATCCAGGCGGCGGAACGCACGGGAGACCTCCCCCTGACCGCCCGGATCATCGGCGCCTACGACGTGCCCGCCATCTGGAGCCGTGCCGACGACCCCGAGCAGTCCCGCGCCGTCGTCGCGGCCGCCGAACGCACGCTCACCGCGCTCGGCCCCGACGGCCCCGCCGACCTGCGCGCCCGCCTCCTGGCCACGGTCGCCGTGGAGAGCCGCTGCGCCGACCTCTCCGCGACCGAGCTGAAGCACGCGCGGCAGGCGGCGCGTCAGGCCGAGTCGCTGGCACGGGAACTGGCCGATCCGGCCCTGCTGGCCTTCGCCCTCAACGCGGTGTTCCTGCAGTCCTTCACCCGCCCCGGGCTCGCGGCGGCACGGGACAGGACCGGCGCCGAGATCCTCGACCTGTCCACGCGGCACGAGCTGCCGAACTTCGCCGTACTCGGCCGGCTCGTCCGCCTGCAATCCGCCTCGGCCCTCGGCGAACTCGACGCCGCGGCAGCGCACGCCAATGCTGCCGAACAGCTCGCCGCCACCACCGAGGCGCCCCTCGTCTCCGTCCTCACCGGGTGGTTCAGGGCCCGGGTCACGGCCGCCCGCAGCGCCGAACCCGGCGGACCGGCCGCCGCCACGGCGGCAGCGCAGTACCGCGCTGCCGAGGACGCCCTCCGGACGGCCGGAATGCCGGGGCTGCACCGCGGCCTGTTCCCGCTCGCCCTCCTGGGACTGCGCCTGCTGCACGACCGGCCCGCGCCCACCGACCCGCACCTCGACTGGGGCCCGTACCGGCCCTGGACGCGCCCCCTGGTACTGCTGGCCCAGGACCGGCGCGAGCAGGCCGGGGCCGCCCTCGCCGCGGCGCCCGAACCACCGCGTGACCACATGCAGGAGGCCATGTGGTGCCTGACCGCCCGCGCCGCCGTACGCCTCGGCGAGCGCGGAATCGCCACGCACGCTGCGGCTGCCCTGCGCGATGCCCGTACCGAACACGCCGGCGCCGCCGGCGGCATGCTGACCCTGGGCCCGGTAGCGCGGTACCTGGCAGAGGCGCAGGCATGCGCCGGGGCGGGCTGAGCGAGCGACCGCACTCCGCGAGCCCGGGCCCGTCCCCATCGGATTAGCCGGGGGCGCCGAGCAGCGCCGCGGCGCTCTCCTCGGCGAGGTCCTCGGCGTAGGGCGGGAGCGGTTCGCCGGCTCGGAGGTGGCGGCGGACCACGCTCAGCGGAACCTCCACCACGGCGAGGGCGATCCGCTCGCGGTCCCGCGAGCCGGTCGCGCCGAGGGCCGTGCCCAGCGCGGCCAGCCGGGCGAGCATGCGGCGGTTGCCGCCGTCCGCCCGTGCCCGGTGCTCCGCGGGCCAGTCGGCCCGCCCGAACTCCTCGGGGCCGTGCAGCAGGAGCGCGGCCTGCCGCGGGTGGGACCGGCTCCAGGCGACGACGTGCCGGGCGGCCGCGCGGGCGGCCCGGTGCGGGTCGGGCTCGCGGTCGAGGGCCTCGGCGTACCCCTCCTGGAACCGCTCGACGGTCCGCAGCCACACCTCGGCGAGCAGCGCCGGACGCCCCGCGAAGCGGTGGTAGACGGAGCCGCTGGGCGCGCCGACCGCCTGGGCGACGGCGGACATGGTCACAGCGGCGGGCCCCCCGGCGGCGGCCAGCCGGACGGCGGCGTCGAGGAGCTGGTCGCTGTCGAAACGGGGTGGCCGGGCCATGAATCGGAGAGTACCCTCCAATGACATATTAGAGGCAGCTCTCCAATACTCGTCCGACCTCTGCCCGCAGGGAGACACATGGCTGTTCACAACGTGCACGAACGCCTGATCGCGGCGGGCGCCGACGCGATCGGTGAGCTTCTCGACACCCTCTCCACCGGCCCCGCGGACCGGCTCTGGCCGTCGGCTCACTGGCCCGCCCTGCGGCTCGACCGCGGACTGTCGCCCGGATCGGCCGGCGGGCACGGGCCGATCCGGTACACCGTCAGCGCCTACGAGCCCGGCGGCCGGGTGCGGTTCGTCTTCACCGGGCCGCCCGGATTCCACGGCTTCCACGAGTTCACCGTGATCCCCGTTGACGCACGGCACACCCTCCTGCGGCACACGCTGTCCATGCGGACCACGGGAGTGGCCCGCCTGACCTGGCCCCTCCTCTACCGCCCACTGCACGACGCCCTGGTGGAGGACGGCCTGGACCGCGCCGAACCACCGCCCCGGCCCGCCCGGTGGAGCCCGTACGTCCGCCTGCTGCGCGCGGCCCTGGCCCGGCGCGGTTAGTACGCCAGCAGGATCTCGCTGTCTGAGCTGCCCTTTCGTAGGGTGGCGGCATTGCAGCGGTACGTCGGCCGTCCGGGGGCGGCCTCACGGAGACCGCCCCTCGATCGTGCTGCAACGCCGCAGGCAGTGACTGCGGCGGGACAGCCACCAAGGGTGATCACCGCGCAGGTGGCAGGCGAGGAGTTCCTCGTGGTCCGCCCGGTCTGCACCACCTGTGACCACGCTGCGGATGTATCGGCAGGTGGTGTCGGTGAACGGCCTGGACACCAGGCTCCGGTGGATCCACGCGACCGATGCCCAGCGGTCAGGGGGCCTGACCCAGCACTGCCACGGCTCGTAGGGGTTGCGGTGGACCTTCCATTTGCCGTCCGTGGCGGTGGAGGGGTGTCGGTGTCCGTTGAGTGCGGGGCCGTCGTAGGTGCGGTGCTCGAATCGGATGCCTTCGTCTGTGACTGCGCACTTGCGGGAGGGCAGCGGTTCGATTGCTCTGGCTTGTGCAGGCCGGGGACACCGCCGAAACGGCCTTGTCGTGCATCGGGCTGTTCCGCTGGGTGAGTCAGGGGCGTTGGTGGGACCGACTACCCGTCGTCGCTGCGCCCGACAAGAATTCCCTGCCGCCGGGGTAACTCAGGTCAATCCGGGCGGCCTGTTCGAAGAGGAAGTCGACCTCGACGAGCAGGGCGGCCGCTGCCAGGCGGCCTGGAAGTTCGGAAGCGAGCACTGGCGCCTTCGGAACGCCATAGCGTGTGTAGCGGTCGTCGTACTCCTCGTCCCATGTGAACAAGTACGGCCCCCGGTTCAACTCGACAGGGCAGTGCGTCTCAGGGCACTCATCGTCACTGCAGTGCTGTGTACCAAACCACTCAGGGTGTAGTGCCTTGGCCTGAGCTGTCGCATCGTCCATGACCACCACGTGGGCATTGGCCGCGGCGGGGACAGGTCCGAAGGCGGAGTAGAACAAACCGACACGACGTGCCGGATCCACAGCCCACCAATGGAACTCAAGGCCCCAGCGGGGATGCGCGAAGGTGTTCTGTGCGGTCATAGACCTCAGCATAGGAACGTGACGCAACTCGATTTCGTCAGCGAGAGGCCCTGGCGCATGTCGCCCGACGGCGCTGCAGGATCTCCCTGGGCGTGGGAGGCGATCTCCGGCAGTTGCTGAGCTGCGCTGATCAGCGTCTTTCGGCAGTGCCCCGGACGGCCCGTCCGCCGTGGGGCGGTGCGGACGGGGCCGTGGAGAAGTTGGGCCGGAGGGGCCAGAATTTCGGTGCGGGTTCGGCGGGGCGGGCTTTCAAGGTCGTGTGTTGAGGGCGTCTTCTGCATTCAGTGCGCGTTCGCGCCAGGTTGCTCCGCGCTCCTCGTCCTGGTTGGCGAGCAACTGGGTCCGGTGGTCTGTCGCCTCTGCTAATCGCAGAGGCGATGGCAGCCCTGGTCTCGGGATTGTTGTAGAGGAAGGTACGGGAGGCGACGTGATCCTCTCCTCACCGGCCTGGCCCGACATCGTGGCCGCGATGGGCCGCCTGGATGCCGCGGGGATCGATGCCGCCCGGATCCTCACCGATGCCCCCGCCGGGGCCGGTGTGGACCAGGCCGTCACCGCTGTTGCCGCGGCCGCGCACCCCCGCCCCCCACGGCGGGCGCCGTCGCTTCGGCTCCCGCACCGCGGCCGGCGCGCGGGTACCGGCCGGCGATCCGTCGGCAACGTCCACCCGACGGAACCTCGCCTCCGCTCCTGCCCGCAGCCCGGCCGGGCTCGCCCTCACCGCGCCTGCCGCCCCGAGCACCGGGGCCGCCGCTGCTACGCCTGCTGCTGCGCCACGGGCGGGCAGGCCATTGATCCGTGGGTCACGCCCGCCCCTGCGGCCGCGAGTTCGGATGCGAGGCGGGTCTGGGGCCCGCTGACCGAGGCCCGACGGTTCCCCACCACCTCGACCTCGACTCGGCAACCGGCCCCGTGCCCTGAAGTAGCTGAGGGCGCAGCCAGCCGCGCACTCCCAGATGGTCACATTGACGGAGAGGCCCTGCCGGAGCGGGAAGCCCAGCCTGCTGATCGGCTCACGCCAGTGGCCGCTGCTCGCCGCCCGCACTCTGGGGCGCGGTGGTTGGCCGGGCTGACTCGGCGGGTGCCCTTGCTGCGGAGTGCGTGATGCGGTTCAGGTCTTCCAGAGTGCGACGACCGTTTCGTAGCTGACTGTCTCGTCACCGGTCGCTCCGACCGCTGCGATGATCCTTTCGAGTTCGACAGGGGGGACGAGGTCTGCCAGCCCGTCGCGTAGCTGCGTCGTGTCGCAGTGGGCGTCCAGGTCGTGCCCGTAGAGTTCGCCGAGGGCTTCCTCGGTGGTGAGCTGCGCCATTGCCGGGGGTCACTCGTGCGGCCGCGCGCCCGTGGGCGCAGGGCTGCTGGAAGTCATAGGCCGGCTGTCGCACCAGTCATCACCGCTGCGCCCCGTGGACTCCCAGGCCGGCGGGCGTGCCGAGTTGTCTCTGACGGGCTCGGCGTGAGATCCCGGGGCAGAGGCCGTCGTGCTCGGTCGTCAGTGGAGTGTCTGGGCAAACGGCAACGTTCGTTCCGTTTCTCCTTCCGCCTGGAGGAACCGTTCTGCTTCCTGACGGATTCGCTTCCAATGGTCGTGTGTCCTGAGTCCCTGGCCGGTCCAGACGGTGGAGCCCTCGTCCGCGGTCAGGCGGTCCAGAAGGCCGTTCATGCGTGTGATGTCGGCCAGCGCTTCGGGGGCGAGCCACCCTTCGTCGCCGAGCTGCGGTGCGATCACGGCGGCGTCGTCGAAGTTCAGGGCGATCTCGTCGACCGGGACGGCATGCTTCTCCAGCCAGGCCAACTGGTCGGGTGCAGGTGCCGCCAGCAGCGCCACGGCGGCCAGGAGCTGCCGGTACAAACCTTCCCCGTTTGTGTCGTTCATGACCCGATCATGTCAGCGGGCGGGCCGATTGCCGCACGGTTTCGCACGGACGCGACAGACCACCACCCGGGCCGGGGCGCAGAGGGCAAGTGATGAAGCCGTCGAACCGTTCCTCTGTCCCCCCATCGGACAGGTCACCGCCGATGGCATGCCACCGCGTGAACCTCATGGCGAAGGGCAGCCGGATGCAAGAGGCATCGGACAGGTAGTTGACCACGGCGAATGCCGTCCCACCCGTGTCCTCGGACGGGCGGAGTTTCTCAGTCGGACGACGACGCACCGGTACTACGGGCACCTCCGCCAGCCAGCACTCCCGGACGGCCGCGACGACGCCCCGTCGCCGCGCGAGGTAAGCGGACATCTCCGCCGAACCCGGCCCGGGGGCAGCTCCCGCCTCCCCCCCCAGCACTGCCGGGGCCTGGCGCCAATGGGCTGCAGTCGCGCATCGCCATCCTGTTCGCCCCTTGTCGGTTCTGGCCCCACGGATCCTCCCCTTTCCCTGCCACGGAGAACTTCGGAGTCGGCCTGGTGACGGGCGATTCCTCCAGGCCGTCGCCGCACAGGCCGGGGCTTCCAGCGGGCGGCGTCGACGGATGTGCGGGCGAGCGGGCGCCTGGTCGGGCCGGTCGCGGCGGTCGGGCGGTGATGCGAAGCCGTCCGACCTTCCCCTGCTCATGCACCCGGTGCTCGGGCTGGTGTCACCGGACTTGTGTGCGCAGCGGTGTTGTCATCAATGGAGGGCCCATTGGATTAGGTCGGTGTGCGGGTGTTCGGGGGAGGGCGGACAGACGTACATCTGCATGTTGTCCGTCCTGCCCACTTCCAGCCTGGTCGGCTGTGAGGGGTACTGGCCTGCGCAGTCAGTGCTGGTGGCTGCGGCCTGGTCCTTCCGGGGCGCCCAGGTGAGGCTCTCGTCGCCGTTCGATTCCGAGGATGCGATCGTCAGTAGTCCGCGCCGGTCCGCGCGTCCAGGGCCACGGGGCCGTGCACTGTCCGGCCGTAGACGCGTCCGTGCCAGACCGCGGTGACTGTCGGGGCGTGCGCCCCGCCTCGTCGGGCTTGAGGGACCACAACAGAGATCCGGACGCGGCATCAACGGCCACCACCGTGAAGCCGCGCGTGCATACCAGCGTCGCGACGCGGTCGTGGGTGCAACCGGTGGAGCGCAGCCCCGGTGGCATGGTGGCGCGGGCCGTGCCGGTGGTGACGTCCAGCAGCCGGTCGTCCTTCTCGCCGACCTCCAGGCCCGCGATCCGGAAAGTGCCGGGCCGGGCCGCGTCCGTGATCGCGGCGAGGGTCTTTTCCCCGCGCCACTTCTCAGTGCCGGCGGCGAGATCGACGCCGAGCGGGAGTAGGTGAGCGGCTCGGCGTGGAAGAGGCCCACGGCCATGCCCGTACCAGTGTGGACGGCTTCCGGCCCGGACTGTGTCCACCGCACGGTGCGCGAGGCGGTGTCGATGCCGTACGAGACCGCCTCGTCGCCACCGGTCGCGGTGACGACGGCCCCGTATGGCCCCCGGGCAGACGCACGGGATGCAGAATCTGCAGCGCACCCCGCCGCCCTGCTCGCCGAAGTGGCCGGGCGCCGAGAACTGGGCACCGCGGACTCGGCCAGCGACGTACTGGTCTGGCGTGTGCGTCGCGCGGCCGATCTATCCGCCGACACGACCGGCGTACCCTCCCCTGCCGCCTCCCGGAACTCATCGACCGGCGCGGCACCCGAGGCGGATCGTGCCCGGCATCGGCATCGGCATCGGCATCGGTAGCCGGGAGATGCAGCCGGTGCGCCTGGTCCTCCAGCTGCAGGCTGGCGGCCACCCGGTCGCGCCGCGGGTCCCGGCCGGGAGGTGGTCAGCCGGCGGCTTCCGCGGATCGTTCGGGTGCCTGGTCGTCCGGGAGGGTGCCGCCGCCGTCGGCCGGCTCGGGGCTGGGGGCTAGGAGGCGACCAGCAGGTCGCCCGCGTCCTCGACACCGTGGGCGCTCCGGTGGCGGGCGACAGCCGGGGCGCGGACGCCGACCGTGAGGGCGTGGGCCTTCTCGCCGGGTTCGGTGCCCTCCGTCACCGCGTCGCGGAGACGGTGTCCGGGGCACATCGCGGCGGCGGGGATGACGATCTCGAAGTTGAGCGGCGCGGGCTCGGAGCAGCGCCGCACGAGCTGTTCGGCACGGTCATCCTGGCCCGGGTCTCCGCCGACACTTGGCAGCGCCTCGCCCCGTTCACCAGCCCGGCCCCGAAGCAGCGCCACATGAAACGGGGCCGCGTCCACGCCATCCAGCACGGCGAGGTCCACGAGACGCAGGCGCTCTGGACCCGGACCGCGTACCGAAGAGGCTCCCGCTCTTCGAGGACTGGGAGACCGGGACCACGCACACCCGCGGCTGGGCATGCGCTCCGCAGCCCGAAGTCCCGCTCAGCCACCGGCGCACCTCTGTGCTTCCTTCGGGACCGCGGTTGTGCTCACGTGCGAAGCGCGACGGATGTGGCAGGACCCTCTTGATCCCCAGCCCCGCGAGGTCGGACGGACAGGTGCTGGCTAGTCGTCGACAGCCCCCGGGGCCAGGGCCGGGGCAGGGAACGCGAAGCGGGCCTCGGCGCCCGACCACCAGACGCCGATGGCGAAGACGGCGGTGGCCTCCAGCAGGGCAGCGCGATCGAGCCCACCGGAGGGAAGAGGCGTGCAGCCCATGGAAGTGATGATCTCCGCCACCCGCGTGGCGGCGGCCGGCTGATCAGTGCAGAACGGGACAGCCAGTGGGGCTCCTTCGAAGGCCGGCCGGTCCAGGGTCCAGATGCTCTCGTGGCAGACCCCGAAGGCCTTCACCACATGGGCGCCGGGGGCGGCGTCCGCGACGAGCCGGGCGACGGAGGTGGCGCCGCCCGTGGTCAGGGTCGGGCCGTCCCCGCCCGGTGCCATGGGAACGGTGCAGTCGATCACCGTTCGCCCGGCGAGCAGGGGGGCCAGTTCGCCGGCCAACTGTGGTGCCGCTTCGGCCGGTACGGCGAGGAGCGCCACCTCGCCGTGAGCCGCGGCATCGGCGAGGCTGCCGTGCTCGGAGGCGCCGGTGAGCAGGGCGGTGCGGGCGGCCGCTTCGGTGTCCCGACCGCCCACCCGGACGTCATGGCCCGCGCGTACCCAGGCCGCGCCGAGGGCCGTGGCCATCGCTCCTGTACCGAGAATGCCGATGCGCATGTGCTTGCTCCTGTCGTCCGTGTCGCGAGAGTTGCGAGGTCTGACGGAAAGGACGCTAGGCGCGCCGATGCACACCACATGGTGTGCATCGGGCTGGGCAGGATGATCGTATGAGCGACACGGCGGCAGTGGTAGGCGAACAAGGTCTCGGCGAGGACCTGGGCGGCGGCGAATACGCCGCGGACTGCCAGGCGAGGGTGGCCTTCGAAGTCCTGTCGAACCGCTGGGACAGCGTAATCGTGTACATCCTCGGCGAGAGCGGACCTATGAGGCCGCGCGCGCTGATCACCCGCATCGGCGGGATCAGCCCCAAAGTCCTCAACGAAGCCCTGCGCCGCCTTGAGTACAACGGCCTGGTCGCACGGAAGGCATACGCCGAGGCCCCGCCGCGCGTCGACTACTCACTCACCGAGGCGGGCCTCGCGCTGCTGGGCCCGATCCATGCGATGGGCGCGTGGGCCGGACGCCACACCGAAGCCGTCATGGCGGCCCAGGCCCGCTTCGCACCCCGGGAAGATCGCCTGGACAGGAGCTAGCCAGGACGTTCCACCACCCGGGACTCGGTCAGCGCTGCCGGCGCATGCAGGCCCCGTGCCTGTCTCCCGCCAACAATTCCCGCGGCAGCCTCCCGCGGCCGTTCCCAGAATCCGGCAACAACTGCTCCTGCATGTGGCCTACGTAGCCCAGGAGCGGGGAAGGTCAGTCAGAGCAGCCCATGCCGGTGACCTCAATCGCTTCCAGGACCTCGACGGGCCAGTCGTAGTGCGCCGCCAGCCTGTGGCCCAGCTCCGCCTCGGCCTGCTCCTCCCTCGTGGCCAGTTCGTCCTCTGTCTCCTCGGCGTCAGGTGCGGGCCAGTGCTTGATGGAATCGCTCATGCCCTGTCAACGACCAGGAGCGGTGGGTCGGTGCGGAACACTGCCGGGAAGCGTCGGGAGTCGGGAGTCTGGAGGCGCCCCGGCAACCCCGGCTCCGGCGTAGTCGAGTGGGGGAGTGTCGCTCGTTCTGGTGAGGCGAAGAGGTTGAAGCTTCGCCTAGAACGGGCCGTGTCAGAGTGGGGAATCGGGCCGGGCTGGTCTGGGGGCGGGGTGGTGGTATCCCGGTCAGCCGCGGGTGTGCTCGCGAGGGGCTGGTTGGCTGGCCCGGGGGACCGGAGGCGGGTGATCCGCCTGGTCATGAGGGTGATCGCGGCCCAGGTGATCAACGTTTCGGAGTATTGGACGAGCCGCTCGTAGTCGCGGGCGTATCTGCGGGCGTGCACGACCCAGGCCAGCGGTCTCTCGAGGACCCAGCGGCGGGGCAGGACGACGAAGCCGACCGCGCTCTTGGGCCGGCTCACCGTCTTCACCGTCAGGTCCAGGTACTTCCTTGCCCAGGTCACGAGCTGGCCCGCGTATGCGGAGTCAGCCCAGACGATCGTGTTCTCTGGGTGCATGAGCCGCAGCCGGAACAGCACTTCCTTCGCCGCGTCGCGGTCGGTCATGTCGGCCGGGTGACCATGACGAACAGTGGCAGGCCGTTGGTATCCACGACCAGGTGACGCCCCCGGCCGTTGATCTTCTTCGCGGCGTCGTAGCCTCGCGGGCGCGGCCGACGGTCTCTGCGGCCTTTACCGACCGGGAGTTGATGACGGTGGTCTCGACAGCACTCCGATCCGCCTTCCGCAGCCTCTCGCCACCCAGGTGGTGGCGACCATGGGGAGATGAGCGCCGGTATAACGCCCGGCGGCCCCGCTTGCGGGGATCGACGGGCTGTGCGAGCAGATACGGGGCGCCCTCGCACGGTGGGCGTCCCGGCTGCTCGGCGTTCACGTGCACGGGACGGTGTACGGGCGGCGGAGCTGGCGCGGCTGGTGGCGATGGTCGCGGACGCGGTCGAGCTCCTGGTAATCGTGCGACCGCGCTGGCCGAACTGCACGCGGCGGCTGGCAGGGCGTCCCCACAAAGCGCTCGGCTGTTCGGGCGGCCTGCCGGCCTCCGGGCAGCGAGAGAGATCAGTCGGCCTTAGCCAACTCCTCGGCCATGAATTTGGGCGGGTTGGAATCAGTCGGGTAGGCGGTGGAGGCTGTGGGCGCCTGCCGCAAATGTAGCTTCTTCTAGCGATGCCGCGTCGGGTACATGAGATGTCGAGCCAGACGATGCGCTCGTTCTCGATGAAGGTGAAGACGAGATTTCCACCTGCGTAAGCCTCAGAGCCAATGGTGCGGTGTCCAAGAAGAGTGAAGCGTCGCAAGCCCGTTTGGGTGGCCGGTGGCACTCGAAGCAATCCGAATCGCTTCGTGTGGGACCAGCTCGCGAAGTTGTAGTTGCGGATCAGCCCGAAACACCGTTGTCGACGTGCCTGAGAGCTTCCCACGCCCAGGTCGAGTCGACGTCAGCCCTCTGCAACGGTTCTGATGACGCCGCGCGGCAATCAGCCCCGGGCGGTTACGCGCCTGAGGCTCCTTCGCGTGGCGAGTGACACCGGAAGAGTATCTAATCTCGGTGGCCCATTACGGACATCTCGGCAAAACGGCCAGGTTATCCATAATAAAGGGCATCGCCGGGGGGTGAAGTTCGTCGAGATGGGCACCAGTTGAATCATTGCTGCATGTCACACGCATCCCGACGCAATGTCCTCGCCGTGTTCGCCACTGCCGCCGCCTCCGTCCCACTCGGCACCCTGAGTGCTGCCGCCGCGCCCAGACCCACGGCCCCGGCACGCACACCGTCCCTCCCGGCCGCGCCGGCGACGGTGGCAGCAACATCGGCAGCTCCCGCGTCCCTCACCTCGCCCCGGTCCTCCGTCACGCTCGGCCCTCTGGACCCCGCTTACTTCACCCAGATCGCCCTCGGCTCCTTCACCACGAACGTGCTGCCCGGCGTGCCGGAGCGCCTGGAGGTCACCTCCGGAACCCAGCGCGTCGCAGTCCTCACCAAGGGCGCGCGTACCGTCGTCCTCAACGGCCCCCAGCGAACCTTTACCGAGAACAAGCAGTCCTTCGCCGACGACTTCCAGCGCACGCTCCCCGACCTGGCGCTTCCCGTCGCGGACCGAAAGTACTGGGGCACCTCCCCCGCCGGCGGGAGCTGGTCCACCCTGGGGCCGGCCGACACCGACTATTCAGTGGTTCCGGGGAGCGCCGTCATCGCGCTCACCACCGACTACGCGAGCCGTCACGCCACCCTCCGGGACGACGAGATCACTGACGTCGACGTCCGCGCGGTGGCGAAGTTCGACAAGGTGCCCACCGGTCAAGCCTGCTCATACGCCCTGTCCTTCGGCTACCAGGACACGCACAACAACTACCGCGCGAGGCTGTCCTTCCTCACCTCGGGCGCAGTCGAACTGCGGCTGGAGAAGGAAGTCGCGGACACCGTCACCCAGCTGACGACGGCCACCACCCTCGCCACCGGCGTCGCGGCCGGCACGAACTGGACGATCCGCGTCCGCCGCGAGGGGGCGCGCATCCAGGTCAGGGCCTGGCGCACGGACACCACCGAGCCCCCCGGCTGGGCCGTGGACGTCACGGACGGCACCTTCCCCAAGGGGCGGGTGGGCTTGCGGGCGCTGGCCAACCAGGGCTGCACGAACCTTCCGGTCAAGTTGGTGGTGAGCCGCTTCCAAGTGGACGCCGCGACCTGGCAGCAGCCGCCGGCGGTCACCCACAGCACCTGGGTGCGTGTCCTGCCCGCCGCATTCGACGGGACCTGGACCCCGGCCCTGGAGCAGACCATCCGCGGCTGGGCCGGTTCACCGAGCCCCGATGTCCTGGCCCACGCGGCCGCGTTCCTCGCGGGAGCGCCCGCCGTGACCACATCGGCCACCCCGGCGACGGGCAAGCAGGTCATGGGCAAGGCCGGCTACGGCTACCTGGACCCGCAGGGCTACCGGTACGAGGGCGCGGACTTCCACGAGTACATGAACCTGGGCTGGACCTTCCCTGACGGCACCTACACGGGCCCGTCCTCCAAGCAGGTCGGCAACCTCGACTGCTCGGGCTACACGCGCATGGTCTACGGCTACCACATGGGCATCCCCCTCGCCGCCGGCGAGGACACCACCAGGACCCGCATCCCGCGCAAGTCCCGCCACATGGTCGACCAGACCCCTGGCGTACGGATCGACCAGACGGACGGCACGAACCCGCCCACCGCCCAGCAGCTCCAGCCCGGCGACCTGCTCCTGTTCAACGCGGACTCGGGCGACGACACGGCAACCGTCACCGTCGACCACGTCGGCATCTACCTCGGCGTGGACACCGCCGGCAAGCGCCGCTTCCTCTCCAGCCGCAAAACCGGCCACGGACCCACCATGTCCGACCTCGGCGGCGCCTCCCTGCTCGACGGCCTCGGCACCTACGCCAAGAAACTCCACACGGTCCACCGCATCTGATGCAGGCAGTGTCCGCCGGCGCCGGATGAACTTGCGTCGGCGGACGGGCGCAGTGAGCAGCGGACTTCTCGGGCTGCCGTCGTGACACCCGGGCGAGTCACGGACGGCACGGGATCGCGGCAGGTCAATGATGTCCCTGGCGCGCCGTCGTTACCGCCGGACCCGTCCACTCACGGCCGATGGCGGCGATCACTTTTCCGATGTCGTTCCGACATCGCTGCTCCTTGTCCGGCGGTGGGGGCGATGAGGTGGCCGAGGGGGTGCTGCCGGTGATGAAGGCGGCGAGCGCTCCGGTTCGGGGCCGGGGCAAACGGCCAGCTGAATCGGCGCTTCAGTTGGCCGGCATGCCAACTGAGGCTCTGCCCTCGCATCCACGCCAAGGTGTCTGACCTGCGCTCGCGGTGCCGTAGCTCCGAGCATGGTGCTGAGCGCGGTGCTGCTTCTCGGTGAGATCGGCCGCAGCGGAAGGGGCGGGGCCCCACCTCGACGTGCTGCCGGCCGGACCCGGCCTCGAGCAGGGCGGGCGGTGTCGACTTGGCGGCCTTCGGGAGAACGGCATCAGCACAAGAAGCCATGTGAGCAGTGCCATGACAGCGGTAAAGGCGGCGCAGGAAATGCCGATGTGCTTCACCGCCCCGATCTCCGTCCGCGGAGGCGGGGGCAGGGGCATGGTGTATCCGGGCGGTGGCTGCGGGCCGGGCGGCGGAACCTGGATGGACATGAAACCCCTTGCATGCGGCCGCGAATCCCATAACGGCAGGCGTGGGTGAGGGTGTTGGTGATGGCTATGTCGCCATCAGGAGCCGACGCACCAACGCCTCCGCTCCCACTCCAGGACTAAGCCTTACAGAAGAACTGAACATGTTCAACCTTGTGGCTGTCCTACGCCTCTGCTCACCCGCAAGAGAGACCGGGGGACCGCGCCACTGCTGAACTTGCCGGGCACTGCCGGGATATCGGAAACCGCTGCGCTCCGTCTCTCCGGACCGGCCCAGACGTTGCGCGACAGGCCAACTACGTCAGGCACAACGGCTCCGACACAGCGACGCTGCGCGACGACCGTGGCCGCACCGTCGACACCGAGACCTGGGGCCGCCGCCGCCAGGACCGCGACCGCACCCGCACGATGTGTCGGGGTCCTGCGTGACATGACCGCACGGGCCGTCGCCCTCACCGGGCGACGGCCTGCACTGCTGCGTGCACGCCGCGGTATCGAGTGGGATGTCGGTGGTGGCGGAGACCATGGGGAGATGAGCGCCGGCATCGCAATCGAGGGCCCGCACGCAGGTGTCGACGGGTTGTGCGAGGACATCCGGGGCGGCCTCGCCAGGTGGGTGCCCGGGATGCTCGGAGTTTATCTCCACCGGTCGGTGTCCGAGCCGGTCGAGGTGGCGCGGTTGGTCGGCGCGGTTACGGACGCCGCCGAGATCATGGTGCTCCCGGGCGACGGTCCGACGGCGCGGGCCGAGCTGCACGCCGCGGCCGCCAAGGGCCTTTGCGGCTGCGGGGGAGCGACCGGGGTCGGAAGTGTGGGCGGAGCTTGTTGCGGTCCGGGCGGGGTGCCGGCGGGCAGCGGTTGCTCTCGGTCTGCGTGTTCCCGTCACCTTCTGACCAGTGCGGCGGTATCCCTCTTATAGGAGGGAACGTTCCGGTTTGGTTGACCGTTCGTCCACGTGCGGGGTGTGGGAGTGGAGAGGACTGTGTCCCCGGGCCTGACCGATAGCGTGTGGGGAAGATCGTTCGGCTGAAGCCCCGCAGAGCCCTCCGCCGTGAGGCGACCACCTTCCCGCCCCACACCCTGGCCGCCCCGCCCGGAACCCCCCGCCGGGTTGGGGCGCGGCCCCGACCCGGCCCACCCCCCCCGGGCCGGTCGGGGCCCCTAGCTTCTTCCGTCGCGGGAAGCGCGGATGTTCTGACGCTCTCTGGACTCGGGGGCAGTCCGTCGCGGTGGGGTCGGCTGGGTGACGCCGGTCCTCCGCGACCATGTCCGAGTACAGCTGCGGTCCGGCGGTGTGGGTGACCCGCCCCTCGGCATCGGGTGGGTTCTTGCGTCCGTGGTGCCGGACGCCGTCAACGTCGATGACGATCCGGGAGCGATCGGGTGCGAGCAGGAGGAAGTCCAGTCGCTGCCGGTACTGCGCGCCGGACTGCTTGCCGCTCTTGCGCGCGTACGGGTCGTAGTGGAGGTAGACCTGTGGGATCAGCGCGGGAAGTTCGAAGCCGCCGGTCTCCGCGTAGGCCGCGCAGTAGGTGTGCAGCACGAGCTGCTCGGGGAGTGAGTCCAGAGACCGGTACAGGAGGCGATAGAGGCGTCGGCTGCCGTTTTCTCATCCGCGTCGGGTTGATGGTGGGTGCGCCACCAGGCGATCATCTGACGCCAGGTGAGGCCGTGAGGTGGCAGCGGGTCCGAGTACACCAGGCAGTTCTCGGCGTTGCGGACTGTCTCGACGTCGTTGTTCACCGCGTCCCGCAGGACGATCTCCGGCTTGGGCCCGACCGCGGCGAAGATCAGCTTCTTGAAGCTGCCGCCAGGCATCTGCCTGAAGCGGCTCTCGTACTCCAGCTCCGCAGTTCCTCCAACGCGTCCGGGTCGGACCGAGAATGCCTTCGACGCAGTCCCGCCGGGCCTGCCAACTGCCGCTCATGTCGTTCTTACGTCAATAGGTGTCGAAGCCCTGTGGGCCGTCGAAGGTTCGAAACGGCCACGCAGGCGCCTCCAAGGCCAGCCGCCGCACGACAGCACCGTGCGCCTTGATGACGAGCACCACGCCCTCGTCATCAAGGCGCATGTTCCTGCCGTCGGTTCCATAGCTGACGAAGTCCTCGTACAGAAGCTTGGTCAGGGCAACCGCCACATCCAGATCCGTCCTGTGCGGACGATGACGTTCACAAGATGACAGATCGGGGTGGGGGTTCTTGAACCTGCGCTGGCCACCACCCGCCAGACCTGCCGCCGACTGCTCCGCCGGAACCTGCCCAGCCCGGCTCCCCCCGCTCTACGGTGGCAGTAGCACCCCGCCGAGGAGGAGCCGATGAGCGCCCAGCCCGACCACACACCCGCCCCCGCCGCCCCGTACGCACCCGCGCCTGGCGCCCCTGCGGAACTCCTTGCCCAGCTCCGGGCAGACCGGCGTGCGGAGCAGTGGGTGCCGGCCTTCGAGCGGGACTGGACGAGGGCGCTGGAGGATGCCCGCCACGCGTTCAGCCTGACCCCGCTGCACGAGGTCGTGCGCACCTGGCAGCTTCGGGTTGCCGCGGCCCCGGCCGTGGACGCCTTCATGGACTCCGGCCAGGACGACTCCGAGTTCATGGACCTGGACGATGCCCTCGGCGGCCGCCCGTGACCGAGGAACAGCCGTGGGCGGTGCGCTTGTCCCCGCAGGCCGCCAAGACCCTCGCCGAGCTCCCCGAGCCGGCCCGGGAGACGGTCCGCGACGTCCTGGACATCGCGGTGCGCTCCCCGTGGGGCTGGCCCCAGTGGAACGCCGGTGACCCGGAGGGTGAGGACGTCCGTGCCGCGGCCGTTGGTCAGCTCTCCGTGGTCTATGTGGCGAACCGTCTCACCCGGCGGCTCTCCGTGCTGGGCATCGTCTGGCTCGGTTAGGCCCTGTCTGTGGCCGCCGTACTGCGAGGGCGGTGGGTAGCGGGTGGCAGCAAGGGTGCCGATGGCGGCCGCTTCGTCACGTTCCACTCGTGACAGGGCGGCACGGGCCGCCGCACCGTGGCCGTGGCCAACCCCGCCCGGATCCGGTAGCCAACGGCAAATGGAGTCCTGCACGCGGTCGGGGACTGGGGCTGGGGCTGTCTGGACATCGCCGAGTTCGGTTCCAAAGACGTCTCCGACGTCGGTGGTTTCGTGGTCGAGGACGTCGAGGACTTCAGAACAGTAGTCACGTCGCCTCTTCTCTGGCTCGACGAGCTGTCGTACCAGGTCTCGACTCAGCCGTATGGCCAGGTGGTTGGCCCGTCGAGACGTCGGACGCCGGTGATCTACAAGAACTCCGAGGTCCTCGTGGGCGGGAAGGGCGCTTTGCATCGCGCGGCAGAGAGGCAAGATCCGTACGTCTACCGCCGGGACATCATCGAGCGGGTGCATGGCCGACGGGACCTGCAAACAGATCGAAGAATCGGCCTTCCGTCATGAGACCGGGACGCCGTTTGCGCACGTCGGGCGGCTGGTGATCATGCACGGCTACACCGGAAAGGGCTACCACCGACACGAAGAAGGCGAAGCTCGAGGACACCATTCGTGACCGTGCGAGGTCATCGTAGGTGGGGCGCCGTGCCACGGGCTTCGGGCAGGTAAGGCCAGGTCGGGGACCCAGCGGGCGCGGGCTCGCGTCCTGCGATGCCGATGCGTCGCGCTCGTTGGCGCGCCTGCGCTTCGCGCGACCGTACCTGTGCGTGCCCCAGATCTGTCACTCGCGCCGGATAGCCTTGGCGTACTCCATTCGGAGGCTCGTGCAGCTTCTGGAGAACCGGGTTTTGACGGACCGTCGCCCCGGCTCCCTAGTTGCAGCGCGGCGGTCCTGATTGGGGGGCTCCCATGCCGGAGAGCGACAAGCCGACGTCCAACGGTTCCGAGGACGAAGGCCGGCCGCCTGTCCGGGGTGAGGGCCGCACCACCGTTCGCGAGATCCTGCTCGCCGGCTTCGTCCAGGCCGTCCTGGCCGACGCCGCCGACGAGACCGCGCACTGGTTCTTCCGGTGCCTGGTGTGGCTGTACGAGATGCTCGTCAGCCACCTGTAAAACGCGACGCGCCCCCTGGTGGTAGGACACCAAGAGGCGCGAGGTGCGGGTACATCCCGCGGCGGTCTCTGTCCTTGCTTGCAGGCCGGGCAGAGGCCGCCGTACTGCGTGACATCAGTCTGCCGCGAGCTACTGACAATGCTCAGAATCCTGGCTGCCGCAGCCGCGTGAGGCACTCACGTCACCGAACCCCACCGTAGCGCAATGCCCTGTACTGGACTGCCCGAGACCCCGCTCCGAGGTACATCAGCGCAAGCGGCACCCGCAGCTTCTGAAGTACCTCCGTAAGTCGTTTCACGGAGCGCAGGAACGACCTCCTCGACGGCAAGCGAGGAACCGTCCGAGGTACATCGTGTGCGCGACGCGGCGTCGCGTAAGTGCACTTACGCCCGTCCGCCGAGACCCTGCTGCTCGGTCGACGTCCCGCAGGATCCCGGTCTGCCGTGCGCGTCCTGGGACGGGGTGTCCGATGGCGTTCCGGTCGATCACCCCGCCCCCCGGTCAGACCTGGGGGTGATGGCGGATCCCGACGTTGCAGCCGGACACCCTGGACAGGCACCCGTCCGCCAGGACACGGCTCGCCGCCCGCCGCGACCGCGCACCGAGGACACCCCGGCACGGGCTCCGGACCGAGCCGGGGAAGGGGCCCATGCACCGAGCCGCCCTGGCCTCCGTCGGGTGCGCCGGGTCTGCTGCCGTACTTCATGCCATCCCCGTTCCTCATGACCCTCCACGCCAAGACGTTCCCGGGGTCGGACGGGGCGAAGGCGGTGACACATAGCGGGTGGGGCGTCGATGACGCCCTGCACCGTGCCGACGGCCAAGCGTTCACCCGCGAGCCGCCCAGCACCTGAGGGGGCGGATCAGCTTCCTGGTCAGGCAGCTCAAGTCGACCAGCACGAGCTCGCCGGAGCCGGACAGCCGAAGGACCGGTGGGGCCGGCCACCACAAGGGTGGCCGGCCCCACCGGGCACCGGGCACCGGGCCCGTCCCCACCGTGCCGCGGCGCCGCGCTCAGGTCCGCGCGCCCGCGGAGCAGGCCCGTCCGCGAACGCTCATGCCTTGTCCTGCATGCTGCTCCGCGCCGGGTTGCCCTGCTGGGCCGCCTTCGGGTCCTTCTCGGCCGCCTTGGCGCGCACGCCCTGCGCGATGCGCTCGCCGATCGACTTGTCGATGTTGGACCAGTACTGGAAGGCGCGCTCCAGGACCGGCTCGGTGACCCCGTTCAGGAGGTGCCCCACGACGTTCTCCACCAGCCGGTCGCGGGCCGCGTCGTCCAGGACCTCGCGGACCATCGTGCCCGCCTGGCCCCAGTCGTCGTCCTCGGCGTGCGACACGTAGGCGCTGCGGGTGATCGCCCCGTCAGCCTCCCAGCTCGGCGGCCGGCCGTACCGCTCGGTGTCGGCCGCCGGACCGCCCTTGGAGTTCGGTGCGTAGACCGGGTCGGTCGTCTTCCGGAAGGCCATCGCGCCGTCCTTGGAGTACGTGCGCACGTCCACGACCGGGGCGTTGACCGGGAGCTGCTGGTAGTTCCCGCCGATCCGGTGGCGGTGCGCGTCGGCGTACGAGAAGAGCCGGCCCAGCAGCATCCGGTCCGGGCTCGGGCCGATGCCGGGGACGAAGTTGTTCGGCTGGAACGCGGCCTGCTCGATCTCGGCGTGGTTGTCCGTGGGGTTGCGGTCCAGCGTCATCCGGCCGACCTGGATCAGCGGGTAGTCGCCGTGCGGCCACACCTTCGTCAGGTCGAACGGGTTGAACCTGTACCCCTCGGCCTCCTCGTACGGCATCACCTGCACGTACAGGGTCCAGCTGGGGAACTCCCCGTCCCGGATGTGCTCGAAGAGGTCGCGCGTGTGGTAATCGGTGTCGGCCGAGGCCATCTGGTCGGCCTCGTCCTGCGTGAAGCACTCGACGCCCTGGTCGGTCTTGAAGTGGTACTTCACCCAGAACCGTTCACCGGCGGCGTTGATCCACATGTACGTGTGCGAGGTGTACCCGTTCATGTGCCGCCAGGTACGCGGGATACCGCGGTCACCCATCAGCCAGGTCACCTGGTGGGCCGACTCGGGGGAGAGGGTCCAGAAGTCCCACTGCATGTCGTGGTCGCGGAGGTTGTTGTCGGCGCGGCGCTTCTGGGAGCGGATGAAGTGCTGGAACTTCATCGGGTCCTTGACGAAGAAGACCGGCGTGTTGTTGCCGACCATGTCGTAGTTGCCGTCGCTGGTGTAGAACTTCAGCGCGAAACCGCGCGGGTCGCGCCAGGTGTCCGGGCTCCCGCGCTCGCCCGCGACGGTCGAGAACCGGGCCAGCAGCTCGGTGCGTACGCCCGGCTGGAAGACGGCGGCCTTGGTGTAGGCGCTGACGTCATGAGTCACCTCGAAGTGGCCGAAGGCGCCGCTGCCCTTGGCATGCGGCTGCCGCTCGGGGATCCGCTCCCGGTTGAACTGGGCCATCTGCTCGATCAGGTAGGCGTCCTGGAGCAGGATCGGCCCGCCGGGACCCACGGTGAGCGAGTGCTCGTCGCTCTCGACGGGTGCGCCCGAATCGGTGGTGGTGGCCGGTGGCACGTTGGTCATGGAGCCTTCCTCTCTCGAAGCAGGACGCCGATGCGGTTCAGGAGCGTCCCCGGTGGCAGCCCCGTGACCGTCCGCTCCGCGAAGACCACCACTCGCAGCTCTACGTCTAGCCCCGTCCGGCCGATGGCAAACGCACGTACGGCCAGTCACCTCGGCCGGCCTCCCGTCGGCGGACCTTCCGGGTGAAACAGCGAATGCGTGTACCTACCACCCGGTCGGGCTGTGTCCGGGCATGCCACCGGTAGACCCGGACCTGCTGGAACTCCTGGACCTGCTGGACCTGCTGGAGCGTGTGAACAGCGCAGTGACCGCGTAGGGGCGTCCTGAGACGGCGTGCTGTCTGGACCCGCACCCGCCCTGCTCGTCCTCCAGGCCGACACGGACGACCACACCGCCTGGCCGGGCCGACATCCTGCACGCCGCCATCGCCGTGTCGGACGGCCTCGGCCTGGTCCATGGCACCGACTACGGCGCCCCCGCGAAGATGGCAGGCCGCCGCTCGCGCCGCCACCGCCGAACCGACCGACGCCGAGAGCGCGGCCGTCGAGGTCGAGCGCACGCAGGCCGCCGCCGAGTTCGCCCGCCGCCGCGCCGAGCGACAGTGCCAGAGGTACGCCGCACAGCCGGGGCCGCGAACCTGGGGGACCGATGGCGTGCAGTTCCTCGTGCTCCTGGTGGTCGCCGGTGCACCCCCGGCCCGGGCTCCGCGCTCCGCGCGCCGAGGCGCTCCGGGCGGCTCGTGCGTGCGGGTGCAGCGGTGTCGCCGAGTACCCGCTGGACCGGGATGTTGTCGGTGACCGGCCGTCGCACGAGGCGGCCGTCGTACGAGGCGGACGTCGATCTGCCGCTGACGGACCGGAGCGCGCACCTGTCCCTCGTCCCCGACAAGGCGGTACCGCTTCCCGAGCCGCAGGCCGCCCTCCTGGCCGAGGTCGCTGAGCCCCGACCGCCACGACCCGGAGCCGCCGCCGGCCGTGCTGTGGGCCGTCGTCGTGCTGGAGCGGATCGCAACCCGCATCGGGTGGGCGACGGCCCGCGTGCGGACGGGCGACGGGTGTTCCGCCGAGGCGGAGGCCACCGGGCGCAGGATCATCGCCCGCCGGAACCGCACCGAGCCCGTGAGGCCCGGCCGCAGCGCCGCGGGCCCGCTCGGCTCAGCCCAGGAGATCGGGCGCGCGCAGCATTTCCGGCGGGATGCCCCACGCGTCGACCAGGTCGGGCGCGAGCGGTCGGACCTTGCCGCACAGATCGTTCACCTCGCGGCTGATCGCCTTCGAGCGCTGCACGGTCAGCCGACCGTGCTCCATGAACCAGGCCCGGTCCGCCTCGATCGTCGACAGGGCGAACAGGTCGCACAGCAAGGCCAGCGCGGCCTTCTGGCCGCCCTCGGGCATTGCGCGGACCTTCTCGACGAACGCCTCCGTCACCAGCCGCTCGACGTGGGCGCGGGCGAGCGCGACGACATGGTCCTGCACCTGGGAGAAGACCGCACCCGGGTCGCGCTTCTGGTCGGTCCCGTTCTTGATCCGGCGGGCGAGGCCGGCCAGCATGTGCTCCTCCCGGAAGCGGACCATGGCGAGCTGGTAGTCGGAGTCGAGCAGTCCGGCCTCCCGGTCCCATTCGTCGCCGCCGGGCAGCAGATCGCGTACGCGTTCGAGCAACTTGTGGACGGAGGTCCGCTCCAGGAGCGTCTCGACGGCGAGGCCGGTGACGAAGCGGACCATGCCCGCCTGGTCGAGGTCCTCGAACGCGCTCGCCTGATCGGTGAGCAGCCCCTTGGCGACGAGCTGCAGAAGAACGTGGTTGTCGCCCTCGAAGGTGGTGAAGACGTCACTGTCGGCCTTGAGCGCGGCGAACCGGTTGACCGCGAGGTATCCGGCGCCGCCGCATGCCTCGCGGCACTCCTGGACGACCCGCGTGGCGTGCCAGGTCGCGAGCGCCTTCAGCCCCGCGGCGCGGGACTCGAGGCGCCGCCGCTCCTCGGCGTCGTCCGTGATGCCGGAGAAGACCTCGTGCAGCTGTGAGCGGACCACGTCCTGGGCGAAGTGCAGCGCGTACGTCCGGGCGAGCAGCGGCAGCAACCGGCGCTGGTGCAGGCCGTAGTCGAGCAGCACCTGCTCCTCGGCGTCCGGGGCCGCCGAGAACTGCCGCCGCCGCACGGCGTACTTGGTGGCGACCGCCAGGGCGACCTTGGCGACGCTGATGCCGGCGCCGCCGACACTGACCCGGCCCTGCACCAGCGTGCCGAGCATGGTGAAGAACCGCCGGTGGGGGTCGTCGATCGAGCTCTCGTAGACGCCCTCCGGACTGACGTCGGCGAACCGGTTCAGGAGCGCCTCGCGCGGCACCCGCACGTCGTCGAACCGGATCCGGCCGTTGTCCACGCCGTTGAGCCCCATCTTGCGGCCGTCGTCCTCGATGCGGACGCCGGGCGCGGGCTCGCCGCCGACCCGGACGGGCACGACGAAGGCGTGCACGCCGTGGGACTCTCCGGCCACCTCCAGCTGCGCGAAGACGACCGCCAGCTCGGCGTGGCGGGCGGCATTGCCGATGTAGTCCTTGCGCGCCTCGTCACCGGGCGTGGTGATGACGAACTCCTGGCGTGCGGCGTCGTACCGGGCGACCGTGCCGAGCGCCTGGACGTTGGAGCCGTGCCCCGTCTCGGTCATCGCGAAGCAGCCCATCAGCTCGCCCGTGATCAGCCTGGGCAGGTGGGCGTCGTGATGGCGCCGGGTGCCGAGGTGCAGGATCGCGCCGCCGAAGAGACCGAACTGCACGCCGACCTTCACCAGGACCGACAGATCGCCGAAGGCCAGCGTCTCGAACGCGGCGATCGAGGCACCGACGTCGTCGCCACCGCCGTAGGAAGCCGGGAACCCCATGCCGGTCTGCCCCGTCGCGGCCATCTCGACCACTACCTCCCGCACCCGCTCGCGGAACGCGTCGAGGCCGAGTTCCTCGGCTTCTTCGAGGATGGAGGCGTGCCGGGACAGGTTGTTCCGTACGAGACCGCGGATCTCGGCGTACTCGCCGTCGAGTACGGCGGACAGTGCCCGGACGTCGATGTCGGGCTGTACGTATCCGGTCATGGTGGGGGTGGAGATGTTGTCGAGGGCCATGGGGCTTGGCTACCCCGCCGCGAAAAGATCAACCAGGGGTGACACGGAGGCCGGCGATCAAGGCCGGCCAGATCGTCGCCGAAGCCTGCGATCATCCCCAGCCCGGCGATCGCGGGATGGCACGTATCCGGCGAGGGCCCCGGCTGCGCTCCGACGGCCCGTGAACGCCGAATACACCCCCAGCCCGAAGGCGCCTCGCATCCTCGCCCAGCTGTCAGTACCCCGATCGCTCAACTTCTCTGCACTAAGTCAAGAAGGACCGGCCAGGTGACGGGAGGCGACGTGGGTGCTTGCCTCCCGTCACGCCTAACGGCCGGCGAGAAGTGCGACTGCCCCAAGGCGATTGAGCTTCTTCCGCGCGGTGGCAATGTGGGTGGCGACCGTACCCATGGAAAGTCCCATCACCGCGGCAATCTCCGAGTGCTTCATGCCCGAGGCCATAAGGAGGACAGCACGACACTGCTGATCGGAAAGATGCTCCTGAAGGACCTCCTGCAGGCCGTTGTAGAAGTCGTCGGCGCCCAGCCCTGCTACTGGAGGACTGACCTGGTCCAGCACGTCGTGGCCGACCGGAACCTCGCGGACATTCCGCGCCTTGCGGTAGTAGTCGATCCGGCGGTGCCGCGCGGACGCAAGAACGTAGGCACGGTTGTTGTATGCCTGCTCCTCCATGTCATCCCACTTGTCACCGAACGAGATGAAGAGGTCCTGGGCGATGTCGCGTGCGTCGCTTTCCGGGGTTCCCAACCTCACGAGGTAAATGACCACGTCCTCGAAACGGTCAGCGTAGAACTCCTCGAAGCCGTGGCCCCACGACCGGTGACGGTCGCGGGGCTCGCGGGCATCTGGCTGGTCAGGCGCCCTCATGGGTTTCCCGCTCGGGCTGACGCGCGCCCCGCTGTCCGTCGTCACGTCGACGCTGTCCGCTCTGACCGCGGTCGCGCTGGGACCGGCGCGTGCCGCGCTCGGCCTGGGGTCCGGCCGCCGGACGGCCCTGACCCAGGCTGCGGGTGGGGGGCCGGTTGTCACGGACGGGCGGCTGCCGGTCCTGGCCGCCGGAGTGCCGCTGCCGAGCCTCCCCACGCGTGTTCTCATCGCGCTGCGAATTCCGCACCAGGCGGAGCTCGAAGCCTTCGACGGTCTCGAGCTTCTGCTTCACGGCGATGAAGCCCGTCGCGACGAGCTGGATCCCGAGGGCCCAGATGGCCCACGTCTGGACACGTTCTGTATCGGATCCCCAGCCGGTGCCGGGCTCGACGAAGTGCTGAACCGCCTCGGTCGTCACAACGACCGAGGAGAGGCCCCACCGCTTGAAGCGGCTGACGAGCCCCACCGCAGCGGCGGGGCTGTTGCTTTCCGAGCTCATGATCTTCCCAGAGGTGTGAAGTAACAGGGTGACCCCCTCGAGGTCCGGGCGGGCCTCTTCGAGATCACCGACCAGAGTCCCCGGAAGGCCCCATTAAGGGCAATACGCAAAGGAGACGCCCGGCCACTCTCTGTGATGTGGGTAGCAAAAATACGCCTGCGTCTACTTGCAACGAGGCGTCATCGTTCGGTATGGGCTGGCCGACTGGCCGACCGTTGGTAACTCTTTGCCCGGAGCCAACAGTCGGACCAGCACGACGCGTTCTCTTCAACACACCTCTGGGAAGGCGCGTCCACCCTCTATACGAATCTCGAGACCTGTTTTCTTGATGTCTCTCCAAGGTTTCTTGGAGAGACGGCTGTGCGGAACCCTTCACCGGCAACTCGCAGCCCCCTGACCAGCGACGATACCTTTCAGGGGAGGCCCTTGGTCCAACTTTCTTGGCGTGCCAGAGCGAACGGCTTGCTCGATGCCATTCTGCATCCGGCAACGCACCCATCCAACCCTCTGACCTGCAGTTACTACGGCCTCCGCCGCCTCAGTAACCAGCTCAGTTCAGCAGGCTTGTGAGTAGCCTCCTGGCGACGCTGGCCGCCGGCCAGGGCAGGCGACACTCGCTCTGTCCATCTATCTGGGTCAGCTCGGCCCGCGACAGGTCGCCGAACGGCGCCGGCGGATTCTCGGGCCGCGGCGCCGGGGCCGCCCTTGTCGCCGCCCTGCTGAACCGCGTCGGCTGCTTCTCCCGCGGCGTCTCCGCGTAGCTCTGGCGCCGGTTGCGGACCGTGTAGATGTCCACTGTCGTGCGATTAGGCACCGAACACCGCCTTGACGTCCTCGGGGTCGTAGCCAGGTGCGAAGGACCGCTGGACTCGCGGTCGGTTGTAGTGGGCCTGCAGGGCATCGAAGAGGTTCTCGACCCGGGCGTTCAGGTAGCGGCCCGTAGTCGCCAGGTCGGTGTGCCTCAGGATCGCGCGGACCTGGGGGAGCGTGAGGTTCGGATCGTTCGCCATCCGGGTCGCAGCGGTGTGCCGTAGGTCGTGCAGCGTCCAGTTCGTGCCCAGCTTGTCCTTGACCCGCTGGATCACCCGCCGCATCGCCGAGTAGGTCAGCGGCCGGTCCGGGCCCCGCCGGGCGCGAAGAACCGGCTGATCGGCCGGCGGCAGGCCGATGTGGTCGAGGTAGGCGGCCAGGACTGTCAGTGCCTGCGGGCTGGCCGGGACGGCCTCGCGGTCGTCCGTGCCCATGGTGACCACCTAGATCAGCTGCTTGGGCCAGTCGATGTCCCCCGGAGTCACCCCGAGGAGTTCGCTGGTCCGCGAGCCGCTGGAGACGTAGAGCAGGACGGCCGCCCGGTCCCGGTCGCAGGTCAGCGCGGCGAAGAACTCGTCCCACATCGCGTCCGGAATCGAGCGCGGATCGGACCGGCGGACCTTCTGGCGGAGCCGGGCCCGGCGAAATGGCTGGACCTCGCCGTCCGGGGCCCGGTGGGCCAGGGCCCGGCGCATGGCCACCGATTCCGGCACCGGGTTGACCAGCGGACCGCGGTTGTAGTGCCGGTGGTAGGCGTAGAAGCTGCTGACCACGGTCAGGCAGTGGTTGATCGTCGGGGGCGCGTAACCCGCCCGGAGATAGGGCTTACCAGTCCGCGGGTTCACCGACCCGGGCCGCGGTGAGTCCGGGTTGCCGCGGCGGCGCTGCGGGCTCGGGGCTATTCGCAGCCACCCAACCAGAGCAGACGCGTCCGCCTCGGTCGCCCGGTCCCACGGAACGTCCAGGAACCACAGCAGCCGGTGCCAGCACAGTAGGTCGTAGGCGTAGCTCTTCGCGGTCGGCGGACGGTTGTCATCCAGGATGAGGCCGCGGAGGTACGGAACGACTGAGGCAACGACGGTCTCGTCAGGGCCGACGCCGGCGTACCAAGGGATGGTGTCCAGCTTGATCACTGATCCGATACGAGGTACGTCGGCCCTGCCCCCGATCAGCTGATGGCGCAGGTCTAACAACAGGAGCTTCCTTCTGCACGTGGACTAACTCGCTCCATGATCAGAGGCGATAGTGCAGTTAACACACCGCCTCGGCGAAGGTTGAGCGTGGTACGGGCCGCCGACCGCGCGGGCCGTTTCCACCACTGGATCGGTACCGCCCAGTCGACGGCGAGTACCCCCGGCCGGCCGCGTTCGGCGCCGCGAAACTCGCGGCGGGTCCCGACGGCTCCTCTTCCATACCGGCGGCCACAGTCTCTGCTGCGGCGCCCAGGAGCAGCGGGTCGGCATCGTTGCCCAAGCACTGCTGGACGGACCGATCGAGCTCACCGCGGCCGAGCGGACCAGGCTGCAGACTGCAGCGAACGGCCAGGCGGCCGTGGGGGCAGGTGGTAAAGGCCGTGTCCGCGTTGTTCCCGCAGTTCGTTGGGCATCCTGACGTGCCGTTGCGGTTCGGCGGCCTTGTCTGCGGGCACGGCACGGCACGGTTGCGGTCGCTCTCGGGTGGCGGCACGGCCGGCGCGGCCCGGCCCGGTGGGTAGAGGTCCGGGACGTGGTCGAAGCGACCTGTGACCAGTACCGAAAGTACTGCTCGGAGGGTGTCGTACCGGCTTCGGAGGCTGCGGTGGGCGCCTTCGTTCACCGGACGGGCTGCGTGAGGAGGGCGACGTCGGTCATGAGGGTGCTGGTGCCGTCGTGGGCTCGAAGGGTGCCGGACCAGCGTTGTGTCCGCTCTCGGTATTGGGGGTTGGTCAGCAGTTCCTTCAGTGCGGCGGCCAGGTTGTGTTCGGTGAGACGCCGCACGGGGATGACGGTGGGGGTGAGCCGGAGGGCCTTGAGGCGTCTGGCCCAGAAGGGCTGGTCGTACGCGGCGGGTACGGGCAGGGCGGGGGTGCCGGCTTCGAGGCAGGCATGCAGGGTTCCGGGGCCGGCGTGGTGGACGGCGGCGCGCATGCGGGGGAAGAGCCAGGTGTGGGGGCAGGCGCCCACGGTGATCAGCTCCTCTTGCTCGGTGTGCAGGCCGGCCCAGCCGCTTTGGACGACCGCTCGGATGCGCAGCCGTTTCACGGCGCGGCTGATGGAGCGCAGGAGGTGGTCGCCGTCGAAGTTGGTCATGGAACCGAAGCCGAAGTAGACGGGGGCAGGGCCTGCGGCGAGGAATTCCTCCAGACGCGGGTCGGGGCTCCAGCCCGGTTCGGTTGCGGGCCGCCAGTGGCCGATGGCCCGGTGGTCGGGGTGGCGTAGTGCGGGGGCCGGGGTCAGGCCGGGGTTGAGTCCGTAGCGGACGGGCTGGGATCCGTGGAAGGTGGAGAAGCGGGCTGCGGGGCCGGCTCTCATGCCGAGTTCCCGGTGCAGGAGCGTGACGGCGGGCCGGTACATGGGGCTGAGGGTGAGCCGGGTCAGTGTGTCGGCGATCTTGTATCTGCAGCCCGAGGCGGGGCCGAGGATGCGGGGAAGCATCATGGCGTGGGAGACGGTGTACGCGCCCAGGCACGGCATGTTCAGGCCGCGGGCGAGGACGGCGGCCTGGGGGTGGAGCAGGGGGTGGGTGAGCACGAGATCGATGGGCTTTTCGGCTGCGGCCAGCATTGCCTGTGCGGTGATCACGGCCATGCTCTGGGCGTTGCGGAGGCGGGCTCGTGGTGAGGGGTGGTGTCCGATGAGTGCTTCGTGGTCGTCCAGCGGGAGGGGGTGGACGTGCACCTGGTGGGCGCGGAAGAGGGGGGCGTAGCGGTGGGAGGTGAGAACCGTCAGGTCGTGGCCGGCTGCTTTGAGGGCGGTGGCGATACCTGTGTAGGGAGCGATGTCGCCGGTGCTGCCCCATGTGGCCAGCAGGATGCGCTGGGGGGTTGCCGGGCCGCTCGGGGTGGGCGGGGTCGGGTCCATGGTTCTCCTGCAGCGGTGTCAGGGCAGGGTTTCGGTGGTGCAGCCGGGGATTCCGGCGGACGTGCCCGGCCGGAGGAAAGCGGCGACAAGGCCGGCGAAGTCGGCGTCGCGTTCCATGTGGAGGAGGTGGTCGCAGTGGTCCAGGACCGTGAGCTCGGCACCGTTGATGGTGGCGGCTACGGCCCGGTTGTCCGCGACCGTGGTGGTGGTGTCGTGTTCGCCGACACCGACGAGGGTGGGCACGCCGCTGATGCCGCCGGGCGGGAGGGGCCGGTCCAGGAGCAAGGCTCCGCGGTCGCGGATGTAGGCGGTGAGGGGGTCGTGGGGCGCGGAGAGCAGGTGCTGCAGCAGGACCTTGGCGGCCGCCCTCATCAGCAGGTTGCCGGCGGCGGCCTGGGGGTTGGTCAGCAGTGCGACCAGGTGCTCTGCCTGGTCTGCCCGGGCGCGCGGGTGCGGGGTACAGGGTGTCTGGTCAATGTGGTGCAGCCCCTGCTGGATGAGGGCGGTCAGGCGGGGCGCGGGCTTCGGTGATGCGCCGAAGAGCATCAGGTGTGTGATCCGGCGGGGGTGCTGTTGAGCGAGGCGGTATCCCACGGGGTAGCCGGAGGAGACCGCCAGGACGGCTGTCTGCTGCACTCCGGCCTGTTCCAGGGTGCTGATGGCGGCGTCGGTGAGGTCGTCCCAGTTCAGGTCGGGGCCGCCGGGGGCTCGGGCGGGAGGCAGGTCGGGGATCAGCATCGGGTGGTGGGGAGCCAGCCGCTGTTCGAGGCGGGTCCAGGAGTGGCGGGTCTGCAGTCCACCGCCGAGAACGAGCAGGGGTGGGCCGGCGGTGGCGGCCACAGGAGTGAGGATGCGGCAGGGGAAGACTGCCGCGCGCCAGTAGATCTGCCGGTCCTCTGCGTGGAACCGGGTGATGGTGGGGGCCGGGCTGGCGCTCACGCCCGGGTGGCCATCTGCGTTTCGATGAAGGCTGCGAGGTCCGCAACCGTCGAATGGGCCGTCAGGGCGGTCTCGGTGATGACCAGCTGGTAGTCATCCTCGAGGATCATGGCGAGGACAGCGACGGCCATGGAGTCGACGCCCGCGTCCTTGAGCGTGGCGGTGGGGGTGACCGGGCCGGGAGGCAGTCCTGCCTTCGTGGTGAGGATGTCGATGACGGTGGTCAGGACATCGTCGTTCATGATGCGGACTCCTTCTGGTGCGAGGTGAGGGCAGGGACGCCGGGCCACCGGGCGGTGGTGGCGGCCCAGGACAGGCCGCTGCCGAAGGCCGTGAACAGCAGTCGGCTCCCCTCCGCGAGGAGGCCGTCTGCGGCGGCCTCGGCCAGCAGGATCGGGACGGAGGCGGCCGCGGTGTTGCCGACCCGGTCGATGTTGGACGGCATGCGCTCCGGGGGGAAGGACAGAGCCGCGGCGAGGGCGGTGCTGATGGTGGCGTTCGCCTGGTGGGTGATCAGCAGATCGACGTCGTCGAGTTGCCAGCCGGCCGCGGCCGCAGCTCCGGCGGCGGCGGATTTCATACGCCGTACGGCGTTGCGCAGAACCTCCGGGCCACGCAGATGCAAGAACAGGTCGCCCTCACCACGTCCGGGAGCCGGCACCCGCTGGCGCGATCCTCCGGCGGGGATGGCGATCGCATCGGCGAGGGTGCCGTCGCTGCCCCACACCGTGGGCCCGAACGTGCTGCTCTCTCCCGGTTCTGCCCGGCGTACCACTGCCGCACCGGCGCCGTCTCCGAAGATGGGGGCCGTGCTGGGATCAGCCGGGTTGATCATGGTGGATGCGCTTTCGGCACCGATGACCACGACGGTGCGGGCGGAGGTGGCGAGCAGTCCGCGAGCCAGTTCCAGGGCGTAGAGGAAGCCCGAGCATCCGGCGTTGATGTCGAAGGCGGGAATGCCGGTCAGCCCCAGCCGGCTGGCCACCTCGGGTGCGCCGGCCGGGCAGAGCCGGTCGGGGGTGGTGGTGGCGAGGATGAGCGTGTCGGCCGTGCGCGCGCCCGCGGCGTTCATCGCCAGCGCGGCCGCCTCGGTGGCGAGGTGGACCGTGGCTGATCCCTGGTTGATGCGATGCCGGCTGATGACGCCGATACGCCGGCGCACGAAGCTGTCCATCTCGGCGCTCATCAGGTCGGTGTTGGCCACCACGGTCGGGGGCAGCCAGCAGCCCAGACCGGACAGGACCATGCTGGTCACCGCTGTGTCCTCCTCGGTGAGACGTGCACTGGGAAACGCCACCGCACTGCCGGTCAGCGGCTCAGAGAAGCCGGCTCGCCCGACGGGCGGGGCGAAGCGGGTGTGGTGAGGTAGCCCAGGTCGGCCACGGAACGGCCGGTGAAGAAGCGCATCACGAGGTCGCTGGCCTCCTCGCGGCGCTGCATGAACACCCAGTGGTCCGCTTCGCCGATCACGGCGAACGCACAGTCGTCGATCGTCCGGGCGAAATCCTGCTGCTCGTGGACGGAGCTGATGGTGTCGTGCTCGCCGCAGAACACCAGCGTCGGCACCCCGGTGAGCCCGCCGACCGGGTCGAGGTTCTCCAGAACCGACCGCTCCATGGTCCTGAAGCCATGAGCGCTGGCCGTGACGGCACGCAGCGTCATGCGCTTGACCAGCTGCCGCACGACGTCCCGGTTACGGATGACCACGTCGGTGTCGCAGCACAGGAACATCTCCGTCAGCACATCGACGAAGCCATTCGGATCTCCCTCCAGCATGCGCTGTGCGCCACGCATCCACAGGTCGATCAGCTTGTCGCTGATGCGTACCGGAACACCGCCCAGCACCAGGCGTGCGATGCGGTCGGGCCGTCGCTGGGCGCAGCGGAAGGCGACAGCGGAGCCGAAGGAGTAGCCGAGGAAGTTGACGCGCTCCAGACCGAGATCGTCGATGATCATCTCGACGGCCCGGCACATCGTCTCCATGTCCTGTTCCGGCCGCAGCGGAGTCGATTCTCCGGCCCCGGGAAGGTCTACGGAGATCAGGCCGGCGTGGGGCAGAACATGGTTTTCCATGATCGACCAGCCGTGCATACCCTGCAGAACCCCGCCGATCACGAACACCGGCTCGATCGTCGGATGCTCGGCCCACTGCACCTGGTAGGAGAAGGACAGGCCGTCCAGAGGCAGGGTACGGGTGATCGGTGCGGGCATGGTTCTCCGATTCTTGGCGGAAGAGCGGGATATCGCAGGAGGCCGGTCAGGAGTGAGCCTGGTTGGCGCGGTTGTCTGCCGCACCCTCCTGGCGAGGGACGGCAGCCTTCTCGAGAAGGGCTTCCTCGACCATGTCCGCGGTCTGATCCAGGGTCATGTCCGCTGAGGCAAGGGAGTCGTCGAGCTCGATGCGGTAGTGGTCCGACAGCGTGACGAACATTTCGACCTGCGCGATGGAGTCCAGATCGAGGCTCTCGAAAGTCCTGGCCCCGCCCAGGTCTCCAAGGGGAATATTGTGCTCCGACGCCAGGTACTTCTGGATGTAGCCGAGCGGCGGGGTGCTGGAATCGCTCATGAAAATCTGCCTCACTCGTAGTCTTTGATCAAGGGCCAGGACAAGGCGACCGAGCCCCACACGGCGCCGCCGCCGAAAGCGGTGAAGAGGCTGCGTGTTCCCGGGGCGACGGCCTGCCGGGCAACCAGTTCGTCCATGACGAGAGGGATCGACGCGGAGGAGGTGTTGCCCACCTCGCGGATATTGCCGAACCTGGCCTCGGCCTTCACGCCGACGAGATCCGCCACCTTGTCCAGGATGCGCTGATTCGCCTGGTGTCCAATGAATGCGCCCACCGACTCGACCGGCCAGCCCACCGTTTCCAGGAGCGACCGCGAGGATTCCGTCATGCGGCGTACGGCGTGAGCGAACATCTGCGGGCCGCGCATACGAAGGCACCGGTCCGCCAAGGAGGACTCTCCCGCGTGGTCCGGCCAGCGGGAACCACCGGCCCGGACCACCGCGAGGTCGTCCTGGGTCCCGTCACTCCCAAGGGACGTGGCGAGAACAGCTCCCGGCTCCAGCGGGGAGCCGGCCCGCAGCACCACCGCCCCCGCCCCGTCGGCGAACACCACCGCGGTGCCGCGGTCCGAGGGATCAGTGATCGTCGACAACGTCTCCGCCGCCACCACCAGCACGCACTGCACCGTTCCGGCCCTGATCCACGCATCCCCGACCGCCAAGGCGTACGTGAAGCCCGAACAGGCTGCCGACACATCGAATGCCGGCACCGTCCCCAGGCCAAGACGGGCAGCCACCGCAGGAGCCGTGCCGGGCGAATGATGATCAGGGGTGGTGGTAGCCAGCACCACCAGGTCCACCACAGGCTGCCCGGCTCGCCTCAGCGCAGATCTGGCGGCATTCACCGCCAGATCACCCGTGCTCGTTCCCGCCTCCACCCACCGCCGGCGCTCAATACCCGTCCTGGAGCGAATCCATTCGTCGGTGGTATCCAGCGAGGCCAGCGGCTCATCGCGATTTTCGATCACACGCTCCGGAAGACAGGAGCCGACACCCGCGATCACAGACACCGCTCGGAACGACACGAAACCTCCAGACTTTCAACAATCCAGCCGGAAAGCCAAACGTCCGAGACGTTAGAACAGCGCAAAACCCCTGTCAAACCCCTCCGCTAATACATAAATATTACCAACGACGCACTGCTCCGACAGGACGCATGTGCGATTTCAGAGGACCGTCAGCATAGCCCTACAATTTGCGCCGACAGCAGAGGCGTGAAATTAAGGGGCCATGCGGTGAGCGTCGAACAGGCAACGGGGCTTCCTTCGATGGACAGCCCGGAATACATCACGAACCCCCACGCATTCTTTGCGCAGAAAAACTCCCGCGGTCCTGTCTTTCAAGCCGTGGCGGCCGGGGGCCTGAAAGTGTGGGTCGTAGCCGGATACGACGAAGCTCGCAAAGCTCTCACTGATCCGCGCCTGTCGAAGAACGTCGACATGGCCCGACGGTCCATCCTGGCCAACCTGGACCGCAAAGCCAACGTCATGGCATTCGCCGTGGACCTTGTATCGCACATGCTGAACTCCGATCCACCGGACCACACCCGCCTGCGCAGCCTGGTCAACAAGGCATTCACCGCCCGTGCCTCGGAAAGCCTGCGCCCCGCGATCGAGAGCACCACAAAAGGTCTCCTCGACGACATGGCCGCTCACACCGACACGGACCTGATGGAGGCTTTCGCGCACCCCCTGCCGATGGCGGTGCTCTGCGAACTGCTCGGAGTGCCGCTGCCCGACCGCGAACGCTTCGACCACTGGCTCAGCGCCCGCATGTCCAACGACCCCCAGCGCATCACGGCAGCGGCCCCCGCACTCCTGGCCTATCTACGCGAACTCGTCGACAGCAAACGCCGCGCCCCCGCCGACGACCTCCTCAGCCACTTGGTCCAGGCGCAGAACTCCGACGGAAAGCTCAGTCCCGAGGAACTCGTCGCGACCACCTTCCTCCTCCTGGTCGCCGGCCATGAGACCACTGTGCACCTCATCGGCGCAGGCATGACCTCCCTCCTTCTGCACCCCGGCCAGCTCACACGTCTCCAGCAGGACCGCCGCCTCCTGCCCGGGGCCATCGAGGAACTCCTCCGGTACGACGGCCCCGTCAAGACAGCGACTCTCCGCTTCACCACCGAACCCGTCGAACTGGCCGGCACCCTCATCCCCGCCAACTCGCCGGTGGCCATCGCGCTGGCCGCCGCGAACCGGGACGACAAGCAGTTCACCGCCGCGGACAGCTTCGACATCACCCGGCCCTCCGCCGGCCACCTGGCCTTCGGGCACGGGATCCACTACTGCGTCGGCGCCCCTCTCGCCCGCCTTGAAGCACACATCGCTTTCACCGGCCTCCTTGACCGCTTCCCCGACATGCAGCTGCTCTGCGACCCAGCCGACCTGCACTGGCAGCCGGGCATGTTCCGAGCCCTCGCCTCGCTACCCGTCCGCCTCCACACTCCCGCCAGGTGACCGTTCCCCAACATTGCCCCAGACACTGTTCCCGCCCGCTGTCGTCAGCATGAGCCGGTCCTGCCCGCTGCTCCATGCTCTCTCAGCACGCGAGCCAGCGGGGTTGGCCTGTTCGCTGCCTCCGCGCCCCGAGCGGGTCGTACCGGACAAAGGACAGAACACCCGAAGCCGCAGGCCGGCCGCCGCCGGAGCGATGGCGCCGCAGACTGCAACAGGCGGTACGAGGAGGGGAGACCCCTGCCGCGGCTCGCGGCGTGCGTCCGGCCCTCGCCCGGCGCGGCCGCTGACCTCGCTGACGGCCGGCCGCGCGGAGGCGGGGTACCCACCGCAGGATGATCTTCGTCGAGGCCAGGCGGAAGCGGGCTCCTGGACCAGGCAGAACGACTCCCGCTGGTGGCCGAAGCACGGAGGGAACAGGACCAGGTACTGCGGGGCTTCCGCTTCGTAACGGTCTTCTTCGCCGCGTCCGTGCCGGTCTTCTTGGCGGCCGTCTTCTTCCTGGTGGGCATGGGGTGCACGCTGGCGGGCTCGCTGCGGGTGGCCTGTGCGTCCTGGACGGACTTCTCCAGCATGGCCATCCGGTCGACGCACCGCCGACCGGATGTGGGCGCAGATCCGGGAGTTGGCGATCGCGGTGACCGACCATCCGTACTGGGCGAGCTTGCCCCGCGAGGAGGTCGTCTCCGCTCGCATGACCCTGAAGAAGAAGGCCCGCCCCGCAGACGAGCCGACCGAGGCTGAGGGCGTAGACGCAGTGCGCCGCCCCGACCCCCTGCTGCCCCTGCCGCCGTCGCTCGACCAGCTGCAGGTCATACGCCGCTGGCTGGAGCTCACCCTCACCCGCGTCGACGAGAGGATCACCGCGCTCCGGGCCGAGGAGGACGAGAAGGCCCGACGGTTGCCGCTGCCGGCGGCGCCGGACTGGTGGGTCGAATACGGCAACGGTGCCCGCCGGATGCCCGAGCTGGCTCACACCGGCGTCTGCGAGACAACCAGCCGCGGCAAGCCGTCAACCGCCCAGGCCGTCCGCGAGCTCCTGCTGTCCGGCCGCGGCGTGATGGCCTGCCCGCAATGCCGGCCCGACAGCGAACTGGGCCTCCTGGACACCTGAACGTCGGGACTTTGGCCCCGCTCCCTCAGCTCGCGATCAGGACATGGAGCGCCCAGGTTCGGCACGGCCGAGCATCCCGGGCGCTCCCGGACTCAACAGCGGTAGCCGTGGGGGATTTGGAGAAGCGCCACGAAGATCCAGAGCATGACCGCGGTGCCGACCGTGCAGCCGACGAGGGCGACGGCGAGGTTCCAACGTCCTACGTACCCGATGAGCAGCCCCCACCATGCTCCCGCGATGACGGCGAGCATGACTCCGTAGAAGATCAGCGCCAGTCCGTTCGCCGCGCCGTTCACCCCCACATCGCAAGCCCGCCACGCAGCAGCCAGAAGGACTGATCCGAGAACGCCCGTGGCCAGCCCGGCTACGGGGGCGAGCACGCAGCCCCATTGCCCGCGCGTCACTTCCGGTTCCTGACCTGCGGGACGTTCTCGCCGCGCTGCTGTGCTTGCTCCATTTGATCCATTGCGTCGTTAATTCCTTGCCGGAGCTGTTCCTCCGTCAAGTTGTCGCCGTATTTCTCGTATAGCCCGATACCGACCCGCATCGTGATCTGGTCACCCTGGTCATCATCCCCGGTGATGATTGTTTCTCCGAGGGAAGCGCCCTTGATCAGAGTATCTGCGTCGAATCCGGCGGCCCGTCCTACGTATCCGTAGTGGACGTTGGAGTAGATGTCGTAAAAGACTTCGCGGTTCGTTCCAGGCTGCTTGAAAAAATAGTCGTCGCGGTGCTTGAGGTCGTACCGCTCCTGGATCTGTGGTTTGTGATCCCAGTCCTGGCCCGGCGCTACCTTCGCGCCCCACATTGCCAGCGCTGCTGTAACGTCGCCTCCGTAATTACGCCCGAATTCATACCACTCAGGCTTGTCGAGCAGATGCCTGATCTGGCTGACGTCGTCCGACTTCGAATTCTTCTTCATCTCATCGAATATCCACTTTTCGGCATCGGTGAACTTCTGCTCGCTACGAGCCGTACCTGTGGGCGGTATGACAGGGATGGCCGCGGCGTTGAAGCCTCCGATGGTGCCGTCACTCATGTTTCCATCGACGACCACGGATTCGAGTGCCTGCTTGACGGCGATGTCGAACTCATCCACGGCCCGCACCGCTGCAGCGATGTGCGAGCTCCAGGACTCTTCAACGCCCCGGAGGTCAGGGTCATGGCGTAGAGCCCTGGCCTCTGCCGGGTCCTGGACCCGTGTGAAGTCGAACGTCGCGTGACCCGCGGCCGAGACGGCCATGCCCGCAGCGACCGCGTCGTCCCGGGCTGCTTCGACTCTTTTCTTCAGACCCACGAAGCCGGTGTGCGCGTCTCGCATGAGTTTGGCCACGGCCTTCGCCTCGGTCTGGGCGGACTGGTATTCGCGCCGGGTCGTCGAGAAGTTGGTTTGCGCGGTTCCCACGCTGATTCCGAGCCAGTTCTGCCCTTGAGTGATCTTCTGGACCGTCTCGCCGTAACGCTCCTCGACTTTTGACAGATCTGCGGCCATGGCGTCCCACTTCTCGGCGGCCGCGGTCAGAACCCCGAGGTCTGTCGTCATGACTTCCTGGTACGACAGCACGTTGTCCCCCTACAGCCCGTCCAGCTTGGATTTCGTTCCCAGCGCGCGCAGTCCGTCGCCGGTGTGCTGGTCGTTTTGCGTGAAGAGCCCTGAGGCGCCTCGCAGGGACGACTTCTCAGCCCCGAGCCGTCCCATGAGAACTCTCACCTGCTGTTCCCACGCTTCCGCCACCTTCTTCAGGCCGGAGGACGTCTCCCAGCCGCCGAAGGTCGTGGCCGCCGCAGTGGTGCTCTCCTTCGCCCCACCTGCTGCCTTGTTGGTGTTCGGCTCCAGCTCGGTCTCGATGGTGTTCGCTGCTGTCCTCTTCTCCGAAGGCGTCGAGCCGAACGTGCCTCCGCCTCCCGGAGTCAGCGGACCGGCGGGTGAACCCTCTACGCCGTTCAGCCTCATTTCCGTGCCGTTCTCCCCCTCGGGCACATCCAACCCCTCCCCTGGTCGACTGACTTTGATCATAGACAGGAAGCTTTAGCCCTTCGGGTGTCCGTCCCCTGTCCGTCCCCCCAAGTTGGCCTGCGGACGCCCTTGTGCTGCGAACCAGAAGTTCTGAGACGGGGCATGAAAGGAGGTCAGGTGCTCGTCGATCCGTGCGGCCGCCACAGCCGCAGAGGCCCCGAGCCCCTTGATCACGACGTCTTAAGGCGTACGCCGTCCGGGGCCAGCGGGGCCTCCAGCGCACGCAGCCGCTGCTCGGGCCGCCCGTTACGAACCGAGCAGCCGCCCCGCGCCGCCTCCGCGTTCGCCAGGTTCCTGGGTAGCGAGCTCGGCTTCCAGAGCAGCGATCGTCTGCTCGGCCCGCCGCTGCTGCCAGGCCAGCCACGCCGCCCCGGTCTGCCAGCTCTCCAGCCGCGCCGTCAGCTCGCCTACCGCGACCGCTCTCCGCCTCCGGCTGAACTACGAACCCGCCGCCGGTGAGCCGCACCATGACCTCCCGGTCGCCGTCCGGCGCGTACTGGGCGGCCCGCCACAGCCGGCCCGGATCCCCATCGCCCCAGTGCGGGTGATCGCCGATCCGGCCAGAGAGCCGCTGCAGCTCCGCCCTCAACTCGACCACGCCCCCGCCCGGCCGTCGCGCGAGCCGGTTGTAGAGCCGGATCCAGGCATGCTGGAGGGCGATCAGGTCCGAAGGGAAGCGGTTGGGGGGTCTCGGACCGCCCGGGTCGCCGCTCACGCCGCGGTCGTCCACCCGCGGACACGGGCCTGCCGGCACAACTCCACCCTGCCCGCGCTAGAGCGGCCCGACTCCGTCCAGTACGGGTGCCCGTACAGCCGGCCAGAGAACACGACCAGGCGCCGCCGGCGCATTGCAGTGCCCGCCCCGGCCCGGGTACGGGCGAGCGCGTCGTAGGTACGGAGCCACGCGGCCTGCAGCGCCACCAGGTCGTCGGGGAAACGGAACGATTCCATCCACCCAGCAAAACAGGTGCTCGATTATGGAAGCGAGCGGCGCTTCCCGGCGCCGCGATGACGCGGTCTGCTCCAGACGGGCCTTCGTCGCCTAGGCCATCGATTCCGGGCACACGGTGAGCCGGCCGGAGTCCGGGTCGTACGCCACGGCGGCGACGTGCCCGTCGAGCTCGGGGGCGATGGCCGCCCACTGCTCCCGCAGGGAAGCGCCGGCGGCCGGGAGGTCCCAGGCCCGCTCGGTGACCAGTGCGCCGATCGCCGCGCCCAGTCCCATCGGCTCGGACAAGGACCCGCTGACCGGCCTGCTGCGCCGCAACGCCTACACCGCCCGCGCCCGCCGGCTCCTGGCCCGCCGCGACGACCTGGCCGTGGTCATGGTCGACGCCGACCACTTCAAGGCCGTGAACGACATGATGGGACACCCGGCCGGAGACGCCGTCCTCGCCGCGTTCGGCGCCCGACTCACCGCGTGGGCGGGCCCGCGCGCGTTCGTCGGCCGCCTCGGAGTCGACGAGTTCGCCGTCGTCGTCCAGATGACCGCCGCGCACCTGGAGCAGCGTCTCGCGCAGCTGGTCCGGATGCTGCACACCCCCGTCGTCCTCGAGGACGGCCGCACCGTCGACGTCGCCGCCTCGGTCGGCGCCGCGAGCACCAGCGTCCTCGCCACCCGCGACCTGACCGTGTTGCAGCGCGCCGCCGACGCCGCGATGTACGCGGGCAAGCACACCGGCTGCGCCGTGCTCGCCGACCGCTCGCACGCCACGGTGCCCTCCATCAACGGCCGCCGCGCCGGACGGCCGGGCACCAACCCCCTGGGGCGGGCGGCATGAGCGACACCACCGCCGACCCGGGCACCTGGATCCGGGGCATCACGATCCGCCAGCCCTGGACGACCTGCATCCTCGCCGGGAAGGATGTGGAGAACCGACCGGCCGCCTGGTCCTGGCGCGGCCTGGTGCTGCTCCACGCCGGGCAGGCCACCGAGCGGGCCCCGATGCGCGACCCGCTGGTCGCCACCGCCATCCGCGGCCGCACGCTGCCCACCCGGGCCGTCATCGGCGTCGCCCGCCTCACCGACTGCCACCAGGACGCCGACGACACCGCCCTCTGCTCGCGCTGGGCGCAGGCCGGCGCGTTCCACCTGGTCCTCGCCGACGTGCAGGAACTCGCGCTGCCGATCCCGTGGCTGCACGGCCAGCTCGGACCGTGGCGCCCGCCGCGCGACCTCGTGGACCAGGTCCTCCTCCAGCTCCCCCACCTCGCTCCGGAGGGCACCTCATGAGCGGCAACCGCACCGGCATCCCGCAGCAGCCGACGTTCATCGCGGCCGACGACCGGATCCCCTTCCCCCAGACCGACCAAGCCCTGCGCTGCCGTACGAGCCCGGCCCTGTTCGCGATCGAGGAGATCCGCAACACCGACAAAGACCCGCGCGCCCGCGAGAGGGCGCTCGTCCAGGTCAAGCACGCCTGCTCCGGCTACCCGATCGTCAACGGCTGCCTGAAGTGGGCCCTGGCTAACCCCGCTCTGACCGCGCACGGCGTGTGGGCGGCGACCACCGCCCGCGACCGTACGCAACTGCGCAAGGACCTCGTGGCCAGGCTCGGTGAGGAATGGGTCGGCGTGGTGGCCGAACAGGACCGGCTCCACAGGGAACGGGCGCGCGCGTCGTGCCGCCGACCTCCCGCGAACTGGCCCTCGCCCGCGTGGAGCTGGAGTCCATCCCCACCCGGCCTGAGCCGTACAACCGCTGGAAGGAACCCATCACCCCGGCGCAGGCGGCGTCCAACCTGCGCGTGCTGGCGCTGGCCGTCAGCGGCAAGACCGCGTGATGTTCACCGACTGAACCGAGGCCCTCGAAGCCGAATCGCTCCCCCTGGACCCGAACCCCGCGCAGCAGCTCGCCGCCGCGGCCCGGGTCACTGCCCGCAGCTCCAGCGACAAGGACGACATGGCGTTGCTCCTGGACGTCCTCGGGCTGCCCACCGACACCCTCACCGCCCTGCTCCCCCTCCTCCCGGAAACCGGAGACGCACCCATGACGAACACCCCCGCCGCCCCGACCCTGTCCGCGCACGAGGCCATGGCGATCTCCATGCACAACAACGGCTACAGCGAGGAGGCCATCCGCGAGGCCACCGGCCTGACCGAGACCGAGCTCAGCGACCTCATCGCCGACCGCGTCCTCGGGCTGCCCCGCCCGGCCGCCACCTCCCCGGTCATCGACGTCCCGGTCATCGCGCTGCCCCTCACCAACGCCGTGCAGAAGCTGCTCGACTGGGCGGCCGCGCACCCGGCCGCCGGAGTCCGCAGCCGCGCCGCCCGCATCACCGCCGACCTCGCCGAGCTGTCCGAACGCCGCGACAGCGAGGCCGCGCAGCGCGAGGCGGAGGAGAAGGTCGCCAAGGCGCGGGCCGAACTCGAGAAGGCGCAGGAGGATCTGCGCAGCGTGAAGGCCAGCACCCGCACCACAACCGTGGCCGCCGCGCCCACCCCGATCCGTGCGGCCGCAGGCAGCGGTCACACCCGCGAGGAGCTCGCCGCCATCAGGACGTGGGCCCGCGCCAACGACCATCAGATCGCCGACCAGGGCATGGGCCCAAGCGGATCCTGGAGGCGTACGACGCCGCGCACCAGGCGCCGGTCCGGAAGGCAGGCTGACCGTGGCCGACGACGCGATAGCCCTGGACGGCTTCCTCGGCGAGGAGACCGTGCCCGGCGACCTGCACGGGTCGACGGCGCGGTTCCGCCTCACCATCTCCCCGACGGACGAGCGCACGGACGAGATGATCCTGCCCTGCAGCGTCGCGACCCGGCCATGGCGCGCACGGTCATCCACGACCTGGTCCCCGGCGACAAGCTCCGCGTCACCGGCTACCTCCGACTCCCTCGTACGCCGGACGAGCCGATGTGGCTGGTCGTCAGCGCGCTCACCGTGCTGGAGACCGCACCGCAGCGGTCCGACCCGGCCGCCCTCTCCACGGCTGTCATCGAGCGGTACGGACCGTACGTCTGCTGGTTCGACGCCGAGGACTCCGGTGAGATCCCGGTGTGGACCGAAGCGGGAGTCTGGGTCGGCACCGCCGGCGACCCGGACGCGCTGAGCGAGCTGATCGCAGTGTTCGAGCAGCGCCAGGCCGCCGGCGGCGAGTGACCCGGCCGTGCCCATCCGTCCCGAGAACCTTCACCGCTACCCGCGCGACTGGCCCCAGATCAGCGCGCGGATCCAGTTCCAGCGAGCCCGCGGCCGCTGCGAGTGCACGGGCCACTGCGGCCTGACGCCCCCCCCCGGCGGCCGCTGCCCCGCCGTCCACGAGGAGATCCACCCGGACACTGGGCCTGTGGTCGGCCTCACCACCGCCCACCTCAACCACACCCCCGAAGACGTGCGAGATGCCGGTACAGCGGGATGTTCCAAGATGCGGAATGCCCAGTGCTGCACCGGCTTTACCAGGTCCCCACACTGCCCGCCGGTGTCCGCACGTCGACGGCGCGGACGATCCCGTCCTGCTTGGCGATGTCTCAACGTCCCTGTTCGGCAGACATGTCAGAGCCGGGGACTAGGGTCGCCTCCCGCCCGAGTGGCCAGTCATCGAGGGGGAGTCAGCATGTACGTGCGCAAGTGGTCCAGGTACACGGAGGATGAGAAGCAGAGGCTGGGGCGGGGCCTTGAAACGGTTCTCAGGGAGGGGGGTGCTCCGGATGCGGAGGCGTTTCTCGCCAGGGGCGACGGTGGTGTAGTCATTGAGATTTCTGCTCCGCCATACCAGGGAGACCTGGACCGGTACGGTCGCGCGCCCATCGATGTCCGGAACTCCTGGGCCGCCGACGCAGCGCGAGGGATCCGGCTTCTGGCCGAGCGGGTTGGCATCGACCTGACCTGTCATGGTGAGCACACCAACTACGGCAATCGGCCCACCTTCTCCTCAGGCCCTCACTCCGGGTTTGTGCACATCACGGTCCCGTGGACAGACGTCGATCACATGTTAGCCGCACTTGCGGGTGTGGCGCCGCTTATTCCAGCAGCGGTGCCGCAGCCAGACCCAGCTGAGGTTGAGGGGTGCGCGAATGAAGTCGGCGAATCGGCTGAGGTGATCGCCTGTATGGAGGCTGTCACTGCTGCAGGAATCGCCCTGACACACGCCGTAACCGCTCTGCGCACAGCCGCGCGTGACGCAGGGGTAGAAACGTACGCCGCTTCGCAGCACCGCTTGAGGGGCGTCCACGCGGCCGTTCCGAATAACGCTGACCATCGAATTCCCGGCGCCAATATCTACGATCCGTTCTGGGACGACCCTGTCGGCAGATACCTCATCCAGGTCAACTACCACCTGGCTGGCCTGCGAGGTATCGAGACGTCGAGGCTCCAGGGCGTCGTCGATGCGAGTGGGAAGAATGACCAACACCAGGATGGCGAGTACACGCTGAACGCGGCCCACATCGCCGAGGCGATCGTGCGGTTCGAGCCAGGCATCGACTACGACCGCTTTCGCGTCTACATGCAGGTTATGCGTGTGCGTGCGACTGAGCGGAACTATGCAGAAGCACGTGAACCCTCCCTTCGGTTTGAGCGTGAGGCAGCTGAGTGCGCCAAGCGCGAGGCTTCCCTGCAGAAGCAGATGGAAGCCCGGCAGGTTGCGGTCCGGGCACGGGAAGCGCGCGCCGCCGCTGCTGCCGAGCGGAAGGCCAGGGCGGCTCAAGCTCGGGCCGCCAAACCAAAAGATGTCTTCGATGTCGTTACAGGCACAGACCGGGTGACCGGCAAACCCGGGGTCAAGTTCGGCATCAGCAATGGGGACGGAGAGACCCGGCTGTCGCGGCACGCCCGCGACGGCTACAACACGCGACACCGGCTCTTCATCGGTCTTCCCGAGGGGACCGCCCTAGAGGCGGAGAAGGGGATGCTGGCGCGCCTCAAGAGCGCAGGCTATCGGCCGCTGCACGGGCGGGAGTATTACCCCCAGGCTGCCCTTGTACTGATTCTGGACTCGCTGGATGGTGACCTGACCCCTGCTGCCGAAGCCGTGGACAAGGAAATCAAGGCATTGACCAGCTGATCGCGCCCACCTGCGGTATACGGACCTCAAACGGGACGCCGCTTAGCCGGAAGTGCTCAGGAGCTGTTGGAAAGCCCGGCTATCAGAAGTTGTGGAATGGTCCTCCATCCCATGAAGATCCACGGACTTCACTTGGCTCCCAGTCCGCGAAGAAGTCGGTTGGTGACTCATCCAGCTTGACCTCCTCCGCAAGCCCCTCCAGCTCTTCAAGTTCCTCGTGCTCGACACGCAGGTCGCAGGCTGGGCAGGTGAAGACAAACGGGGTGAACATGACCGCCCACTCATCCTCGTCAACGTGCGTGTCACCACTAAGCCAGCCCTGCGAGTCGCATGCCGGGCAGGTGGCGGGCTCGTCGTGTTCGATGTAGCCGGGAGGGGAGACTCGTGCAATCGTGCCGAGGACGAGCTCGCGTTCCTTCTGGGGCAAGTGGCCGTAACGTTCAGAGAAGACATCCTTGGCCCGAGCAAGTTTGCTCTCCAGCCGGACACGGACAGCTTCCACATTCTCTTCGAGAAGCCGGTCGTGCAGGGACTCGTAGCGGCCCCAGTAGGAAGTGTCGATCTTGAGTTCGACGAGCAAGGGGTCGATCAGCCGGAGACACGTGGTGAAGACGGCATTGACCTCTGACCGGTCGTACATGCCGCTGTGTGCGACGCCGTTACGAGCATTGGCTAGCGGTCCAAGCACCCGCTGATCGACCGGCATCTTCTTCCGCAGGATCTTCTGCGCTCGGGCATGGGCTTCGGCCAAGCCGATGGTCTTGACCTGCTCCGCGGGAACCGAAGCGTGTGCCCCGTGACCCGTCGCGTGCAGCAAGGAGTTGAAATCCTTGCCCTCGACTACGAGGGCCGGGTGGAGGCTGGCCAGGTATGACTTGAGGAGATGCTCGGCAGCGATCCCGGCGTGGTGGACCGCCAGGTCATGGGACGACGGGCCTTCGGCGAGCGCTGCGAAGGCCGCGATCATCCATTTGCGCGAAGAGAGCTTGAGTCGTTCAGAGTCCATGGCCAGGACACTAGGCGGCTGGAGCAAACCCATGGTCGGAATTTCGGTGGCGCTCAGTAGTGCCACCGGCGACATGCCCGCTTCTGCACCAGCGCCGAGCAGGTCGAGGTCTCAACGGCAGCCGTTCTCGCAGTCCGGACCGTGTTCGGGCAGGAGAACCAGGCCGCGGGGTCGAGAACCTGCTCGCCGCCTGCCAGCTCTGCCACCTCCGCATCGTCCACGGACACCACCGGGTCGCCTGCTCCCTCACCCTCGCCGCCCGCACGGCCGCCGCCGGACAGCTCGGACTCCACCCCGAGACCGAGCTCACCCGCATCGAGCCACCCACCCCGCCGCGCCCCAACCGGGGCCGCACCCCGGCGGCCGCGCTCCACCAGCTGCCCCTTCCAGCTCCCGACCAGGAGACGAAGCCCATGGCCCGCATCAGCGTGAAGATCACCCCGCTCCACCCGGACGGCACCGAATGCACCCATGCGCAGCCCCGCCGGCAAGCCCTGCGACGCAGACTCCGGCTGCGCCGGCCGCCGCAACCACACCGTGGTCTGCAGCGCCTGCAGCCAGGTCGGCGAGTCCCACGGCCTCCGCGTCCTCGCCGAACCGGCGCTGAGTGCGCACAGCGACAGCCACAAGGCTGCTCTCGTCCCGGCAACCCGCTGACCCCCACCCTCCCGGCATCGACCTGAGCGCGTGAGCATACGCAGTGGCCCCGCCATCCGGACGTCGATCCGGGCGGCAGGGGCCGTTTTCTGCGTTTCCGGAGTGGCCAGCTCCTGAGTAGTTTTACGGCCATAAAACTTGCTGCGCTGGGACTGCCCCATACGGCGGCCAGCGCCATGTCCGCTGCGGCGGGGACACTACGGCCGTCGGACGCGGCGGCCACCCGGACTTGACTTGGATCAGCCGTGTATCGGGTTCTAGCACACGGCCACGGCCGCCCGGTCCCGCCCTGCAGACGCGCGGGAGAACACGGCTCAGCATGCGTATTGCCGGGGTCACCAAGGGTAGGTAGCGGCGGACCGCCGTCCGGACCCGCGAGGAGACCGATGCTGCCCAAGCTGCACACCACCCGGACCCGCCAGTACCTGAAGAACCGCCTCAATGTCACCCCCGGAACTGAGGCGGGCAAACTATCTGCCGAGCACGTCGCTGCCATCGCCGCGTACGAGGCCGCCGACACGAGGGCCTTCGACGACACAACCCACCTGCTCCGCCTGATGGACCTGCTGCCCCTTCCCGGCGAGGAAGGTGGGGAAGGCACGAGGTTCTGGATGTCCTTCTCCAGCGTCGGCGGTGAGCACGGCGCCGCGTTCCTTCCGGCCAATGCCCGGGGCAACGTCCTTGACGCGCTCGGAGGGAACGGCAACCCACTGGCCATGCGCTGGCTCTACGTCCTGGGCAATATGACCGGACCCGAACGCACCGCGACGGCGGACCTCATCGGGCAGGCCCTGGCCAGGCGTATGCACTTGCACACCGACCGCGACCCCTACCTCGGCAGGCTCTGGCTGGATGACACCGAAGCGACCTCGTGGCGGATTACGGCGCGCAGTGTCGAGGACCCCGATTTCCGCGACGACGAGGAACGGCAGCAACAGTTTGCCCGGGCCTGGCGCAATGCCTGACCCACCCCGGCACGACCGGTTCCTGGGACGGTTGGCTTAGCTGAACCAGGGACCGCCGCCCCGAGCATCAACGCCCGGGTGTTGGGCGGCGCGGTCCACCTGCGAAACTCCGCACCATGACAACGACTGTGCAGCCCCCGTACTTCTGGGAGGGCGAAGGGCCGTACTTCATCGCGTTGCCGCAGCGGAAGTTCTGCTGCAGGAGCACGGCGAAGGGCTGGGCCTCGGGAGCCGCAGGGAAGCGGTCGCGATCCACGAGGCCGGGCACGCCGTGACGGCGTTCCTCCTAGAGCGTGTCTCTTTGATCGGTTGGTCAGTTGATCGGATATGCCTGTCCGGTTAGTGATCACTGATGCGATGTGGGACCAGATCGAGCCGCTGATGCCAGCCGATCCGGTCCGCGGCCGACGATGGGCTGATCACCGCCGAACCCGGGAAGCCATCGCGTGGAAGTACCGCACCTGCTCTCCCTGGCGGGACCTGCCGGACGAGCTCGGCTCGTTCCAGACCGCTCCAAACGCCTGATCAGGTGGGCCGTGGACGGAACCTGGGAACGCATCCTCGCGGCAGTCGCCCACACCCGCTCCAGACACTTCATCACCGCCGTGACGGTGTCCTCGTCCAAGCCGGTGATGTTCAGCACCACCAGACCTGGTCCCGCGATGTGTCGCTCTTTGATCTGCTCCATGCTCTCCCCGACGACGCGCCCGTGGTTTCGGTTCGCCAGTAGCAGCCCGATCACTCGAACGAGCCTTGACGCAGATTCGGCGCCGGGGCCGGCGGCGAAAACCGGGAGCCGAGTGTCGGTGCGGCACGTCATCCTGAGCACATGAACGAGGTGAGCGAACAGGGCAGCACGCGCGATGGGTCCGACGTGACGGCAGCGGAGGCACGGCCTGCCCAGAGTGTCATGGTGAACTCGTTGTTGGCGGACATCTTCCGTGACTTTGACCCGCTCTCGACCCTTCGCGCCCAGATCGCAGCATCGAGCGCGGCACTCGGGCCGCAGAAGAACCTGGGGCGCCTTTTCGCTGAGGCTGCCGGCACCGTGAGCGTTCTTCCTCAACTGGAGCGAAGCCTGGGCGCGCTCGGGGGCTTGGCCAGCGCGCAAGACGCGATCCGTCAGCTGGTCGACTCGGGCAGCATGCCCGGGACGGTGGCTAGTTTCCAGAAGAGCATCGCCGCGTTGCCGAAACCCGCGCCGCTCCCGTTCGAGCTGCCCAAGAGCGTTCTGGACAGCATCAACCGAAGCCAGGCAGAGCGGAACCGTGCCTTCGCCGCCGCAGTGGCCAAAGCCCTGGGCCCGACGTTCGCACGCCCGCTGTTCCCCGATCACCTCCGGGCATGCCTCGTCCAGATGCAGCCGGTGCTGCTCGGCTTGTCAGGTCTGTTCGACTCAGCCCCATGGCGGACCGTACTGGCGGATATCGGCGAGCGGAACCGCCTGCTGCTGGCTTCCGGGCTCCTCGAGACCTTCAGCAAGGTCGGCGCCAGCATCAAGGACCTGCTGCCGGAGAACCTGCAGGCACTGCGTACCGCGGAGTGGGCGAGGCTCTTCGCCATCTGCGAGGAGGACGGTATCTGCCTGATCTGGGCACCGCGCACGGAACACATCGAATGTCTGCTCGGACTGTCCGGCCGAACCGAGCGCCAGCAGTACCTCGTGGAACACCGCTCGGAGATCGTCGACGACGTGCTGGCCAGCCTCGATGCTGTCGATCATCCCGAGCTATTCGACCTCCTGGAGCTAGCGCGGGACGCCGCAGACGCCGTGCGGGGCAGCCACTACCGACCGGCTCAAGCCCTGCTCGGGAACATCCTTGACACTGCGATGACCAGGCACGGCCACACGTGGCTGCGGGCTACGTTCCCCTGGGCCCAGTTCACGAGTCGTAGGAAAGGCCCCGGCAGTAACACCGTGCTCACGGAGGCCCGGGCCGCGCTGCCTGCATGGGGCGAACTGCAGATGCTACTGGTGGTCCCCGCCTTGATGGTGAGCGGCATGATGAAGGCGTTCTCCAAGACAGATCGAGAGCAGACGTTCAACCGGCACCTCTCCGCACATGAGGCGTCGACCGTCGCGTATCGGATCGAGTTCGCCCTGTCCTCGCTTCTGATCGTGCAGGCCCTTCTACGACAGATCGACCAACACCTGTACGCCGAAGAGCGATGACACGGGCAAGCATCCCGCGATATTTCCATGTATTCGAAGGGGAGACGGGGTATGGCGTCCATCCCGAACGACGTAGCAATAGCGGACATGAGGCGGGACGGTGATGCGGAGCCCCAGGAGCCCTATCCGGGCGGCGCTCGTGCGCCTTGGAAGTGCCGGTGCAACAGGTGCAAGAAGATCATCTACCCGAACCGAAACAACGTGAAGAGCGGTCAAGGTGCCTGCAAGTACTGCGCGCCGAACGCGCCGGTCGACCCCGGCGTAGCCGCAGCGGTGATGCTCGAACACGGTTTCCGCGCTCTGTTGGACTTTCCTGGCACGGGAAAACCCTGGCTGTCACTGTGCACGGCCGCAGGTCACCTGGTTTCTCCGCGCTATGACAACGTGACCGGTCGGGAGGGCGGTTGCCGGTTCTGTAAGCGGTACGGACCTGGAGATCCGGAAGAAGCCGTGCGCGACATGGAGGCGGCCGGCTTCAGGACCCTGGAGCCGTTCACCAACGTTCGCTCCCGATGGGAATCGCTATGCGACCGCTGCGGAAAGATCTCGTGGCCCAGGCTCAACAACGTGCGCACCCGTGGCGCCTGTTGCTCGCACTGTGCAAGGTACGGCCTGGACCCGGGGGCGGCAGCAAGGCTCTATGTGCTGGAACATCTTTCGTACGGCGCGGTAAAGATCGGCATCACTGGATTAAAGACCCGCGAGGACCGGGTGGCCCGGTTTTGTGGCATGGGCTGGACAGTTGTGGATACCCGCCCCTTCGAGACCGGGGAGGCTGCCTACAAGGTTGAGCAGGCGGTGATCGGTGTGCTTCGAGGTGAGGGGCTGAGGTCCTTCCTCAAGGCTGAACAGATGCCGACTGGTGGGTGGACGGAAACATTTGACGCGACTCTCGTCAGCGCGAGCCGGTTGTGGGGGCTTACGCAGGCCGAGTCGGACGGCTTAAGGATCCGTCTCTGCACTGTGCGACGGCGCCTCATTGAGTGCTGAGGTTGTCGGCGCTGATGGCGGCTACGGCGTACGCGGCGAAGGTGCGGTCAGGGCGGGGCGGGGCGATCGACGCTGAGGTAAGAGGCGATGGCGGTGACGGACTCCTTCGCGTCGCGGCGTGGGGTTGTCCGGGTCTTGACGTGAGGACTGCCGGAGAGCGATGACATTCGCGTCCGGCCCGGGGCCGCTTCCCGCTCGGCGGGCACCCGAGAAGAAAGTTCGGCCCTGCTCCCGCCTGGCGAGACGTCCCGCTGATCCCCCTTTCGTTGCAGGTCAGAGCCGTGTGACGTGGTCACCATGACGGTGGATATCAGGGTCGTGCGGGCCGGTCAGATGTACCGCTACTACCTGCGCGAGACCGTCGTCGGCGACGGCCGTCGCCCGGCGCGCACGCCGCTGCGCGAGGCCCAGGAGCAGGCTGGGGTCCCGGCCGGGCGCTGGATGGGCCGGGGCCTTGCCGTGCTCGGACTCGCGCCGGGTGCGGCGGTCACCGAGGCGCAGCTGCGGAACCTGGCGGTGCCGTAGATCTCCGGTGTGCTGGGGATGGTGACCTCCTTCAATCAGGGGGGCATGGTCACGAGTCCTGGTGCTCTGGAATCCGTCTTTAGCGCGCCGGGGTCTCCTCCGTCGGCTGCGTACCCCAGGGAAGAGCCCCCCAGGCATCTGACAGGATCGGGTTGATCACGGTTCGGTCCCCGGCCAGGGAACGCAGAGACCACCCGTCGGGCGGAGGCTGCTTGATGTGGGCGAGGATTCCGACCTCCAGGCCGGGGCCGGTCGCGACGACCGCGTCCTCAAGCTCGCTGCACGAGGCGACCACCGTGGGCACGTCCGTGGCCGGCAGCTCGGCGCGGAACCAGGGCGTGTTGACCAGGTGGTACGGCTCCAGGGTCACCACGATCCCGAACATCGGCCGGTTGCCGGGCAGGTGCGCGAGCCGCGGGTGCCGCTTTCGGATCAGGTCGGCCGTGGTGGGGATCTGCTTCCCGATGGCCTTGCCCAGCTTCTGATTGAGCTCCTTCTCAAAGGTCTGCTGCGGTCCCAGCCGGAGGTCGGCGTTCGGCCGGAAGGCTTGGCCTCCACCAGCAGGATCAGACCGGGAAGGACCACGATCCAGTCGGTGGTCTTCTCCCCGCTCTTCCCGTAGACGATCTCCGAGTAGACCTCGGCGTTCGGGAGGAGACGGAGGTTCCGGCCCACGTACTGCTCGAACAGCTCGCCCAGGTCCCGCGTGAAGGCCAGGAAGGTCTTGTCCTGGTCGTTCTGGCTACGTAGGTCAGAACGAGGAACGTATGTAGGTGGGTTTCGCGAACGTTCTGTCCTCGGCGGTGGGTGGGATGTTGGCGAGTTCTGGGAACGACTCAGAGGCAAGCTCGCGGTCGATGTGCTCCGTGAGGTGGAATGGTGGACCTGGCGTCGCGGGCAGTATTAGAACTGGGGTGCGTGGTGGGGGCGATACTCAAGGGCATGGGCCGCGTTCGGTGGCAGGAGCTGACGCACGCGTATGGATCGGCGGAAGAGGTCCCGGGCAGGCTGTCACGGGTGGCGTGGGGCGATGCACTGACCAGCGCTTCGGCGTTGAGTGATCTTGGGCTGTGGCTTGGGGAACTGTCCGTCTTCGACGCCACTGCCGAGGCGGTTCCGTTCCTGTGGGATCTCGCAGTGACTGACTCTGTCGCCAGCCGCTCCGGTGTGATCCACCTGCTCCAGACGATCCTCGAACAGGCCAATCCTCCTCGGCTCGACGTTCAATACGCAGCCCACCAGGCCGTGCTCGACGGCAGAGGCATGGCAGACAGGTTGGCCAGTGACAGGGATCCCGCCGTGAAGGCAGCGGGCCAGGACTTGGTGGCCGCGATCGACAACCATGTGTGTGAGGCTTGCCGTCCTGCCTGATCACCGGCCTGTTGTTGCTGACCCGGCGACCATCCACCACACGGGGGAATGCGGCGCCAGCGCCCTTCGTCAGCTGACGCTCTGTTGTTCGGCCCGAGCCCGGGTGGTGGCCAGGCGGTATGAGTCAGTGCCGGTTTCGATGATGTTGCCGCCGAAGGTGAGTCGGTCGACGATGGACGCGCAGAGCCGGGGGTCGGTGAATGCCTTGGTCCAGCCGGAGAAGGACTCGTTCGAGGCGATCGCCACGCTGTTCTTCTCCTCCCGCTCGGTCAGGACCTGGAAGAGGAGTTCGGCGCCGCGGCGGTCGAGTTCCATGTAGCCGAGTTCGTCGATGCAGAGGAGATCGACGCGGCCGTAGCGGGCGATTGTTTTGGTCAGCTGCTTCTAGTCGGCGGCCTCGACGAGTTCGTTGACCAGCTTCGTCGCCAGGACGTACTTCACCCGGTAGCCGGCCATCGCGGCCTCGGTGCCGAGTGCGATCAGCAGGTGGGACTTGCCGGTGCCTGAGTCCCCGATGAGGCCGAGGGGCAGCCCCTTCTTGATCCACTCGCACTTGGCGAGCGTATGGATCATGGCCGCGTCGATGTTGGGGTTCGCGTCGAAGTCGAACTTGCGGAGCGACTTGTCGCGGGGGAAACCGGCGGCCTTGATGCGGCGTTCGGAACGGCGCCGAGCTCGCTCGTCGCACTTCGCGAGGAGGAGTTCGGCGAGGAAGCCGAGGTAGGACATCTGCTCGCGTTCGGCGGTCTCGGCCACCTCGGAGAACTGGGACCGGATGGTGGGCAGGCGGAGCATGCGGCAGGCATGGTTAACGCCTGTGGTGGCGGCGTGCTCGGTGAGCCCTCGCTGGCGGGGAACGGACACGGTGATCTCCTCTATTACGGGGTGGGCCGCCGGGTGGGCGGAGTCGCAGGAGCTGGTCGTAGTGGGCGACAGATGGCAGAGGCCGTTTGTCGGGTAGCAGCTGGGCCCGGACGGCCGCGGGCAGCGGCGTGCTGCCGTGCTGGCCGCCGGAGGCGGATGCCGGCGTCTCTTCGGGCTCGGTGTCGGCATCCGCTGCCTTGCGTGCTTCCAGGGCAACGGCATCTGGCGTGAGGGCCCCGCTCTGCAGGGCGGCGGCGAGGCCCGTCACGAGGTGTTCCTGTCCGGCCACGGCCGGCAGTTCACCGTTCCGCAGCCCGGCCGCCGGACCCCGGCCGCCGACCAGCTCTTCTACACCGCCGGCTTCGCCGAGCCCGCGCCGTGGTGGATCGCCAGCGTCGACGGCAAGCCGCCGAGGGAGTCGTCCCGCTACGAGCGCGGGCCCTCGTCGCCAGCCTCGCCGTACGCAAGGCGATCCGTGCCGCCCGCACCCCGCCCGCCGCCGGTCCGGACGACGCACCGGCCACGACCGCGAACGCCGCGCACGCGGAAGCCCTGCACGATCAGGCGTCAGAGGCGTCCCACGCGGTCGACCACCCGGGCCGAGGCGGCGCGCTCACCGCGGCGCAGAGGGCCGCCACCGTCCATGCCCATCAGCAGGCCGCGATGCCTGAGCCGTACCTGGAGGGCCGCACGACCGACCCGGCCACATGGCTGCGCACCCCGGAGAACCTGGAACGGCTCGCCGCCCTCACCCGCGCGGCCAACGCCCGCCGCCGCGCCCTTGAGGACGGGCAGGCCCCGGCCGCCGGAGCAGCCAGCCCGGTCGACCAGCACCGCTAGGAGCACGAGCAGCACCGCCAGCAGCCCGGCCAGGGCCAGGGCCGGGGACTCCAGCCGTGACACCGCGGACCGTCCGGCGGGACAGCCCACGAAGTCACCGTGGCAGGCGCCGGGACGTGACCGGTCGCCGGCCTCCGAAGCGATGGGGGAGCGGGGAGAGTGCGGGGGACCGCTCCCCCCACCTCTCACCGGAGCAGCGCGAGCGCCTGGCGCAGATCGCCGACGCAGTCCGCCTGCGGGCAGCGCTGTACCCGCCGCCGGAGCCTGTCCGGCGCAGCTCCCGCTCACGGGAGTTCCCTGGCGGCCGGCCGAACCAGTGGCGCGCCGGGCGGAGCCGCCGGGGGTGAGCAGACCCTGCCCGAGGCCCTGGACAACCTTGACGGCGACCGCCTGTATGCCGCGCAGCGGAAGGAGGCCCGAGACCGGCGGCCGGAGCGGGAGACAGCGGAGCGGGAGGCGAAGCGTCCGGTGTGCACGCGGTGCGGGGCGAAGTTCACCGACGACCGTTGGAGGGGGACCGAGCGGTTCTCGTGGTCTGGGCGGTGGGACGAGCAGTGCGGGGCGCGCGGAGGCGTCCGTCGCTCGTGCGGAGGCGGAGCGGGCGGCGCAGCGCCAGGCGGAGGACGTCGCGGCCGGTACGGCGGCCGAAGCGGAGGTGTCGAAGGCCCGGGGTCTGTTCAGGCGTCGCGGATAGCTGCGCGGATTCGGGGAGTCTAGGCAAGCCGTCCAGGAGGGCGGCTTGCCCAGTAGGAGGACGGCTGGGATCAGGAGCCGAGCGCGGGCGGGCTGCTGTGGTGGCGCAGCCGGGGCCACAAGGGGTGCTCGGCGAGGGCGTCGAGAAGGATCGCGGCCACCGACCGGTCGACGGTCCGGGTGCGCTTGACCTCGTCGATCACGAAGGGCATTCCCCAGGTCCACAGCTCGCGGGCGGCCCAGTTCAGCCGTCGGCTGATGAGACCCAGGGCTGTGAGGGCCGGCTTGCCGGTCAGCTCCGGGGAGACGTACTCCGCGATGACCTGTCCCCTGACCCCGGGCGGGCCCGGCTCCGCGCACACCCGCCACACCACGTCCAGCTCCTCCACCGTGTGCAGCGAATTCACCCAGGACCGCAGCATCTCCTCCGTCCACGCCGGGTGGTCGTACCGGCTGGGCGGCTTCCACACCACGTCCTCCGGCAGCACCTCCGGCCGGACGCCCGACTCGGGCTGCGGCTTCCCGTAGGCCGCGCGCACGGTACGGATCGCGTCCTCGTACGAATCGGTCTCGGTGTCGATCGTGAACTTCAACGCCCACCCCTCAAGCTCAGCGCACTGTGCTCCGAGGCTATCCGGCGCGCACTGCCGCAACGGGGTGTACCGGGGGAGTGGGCAAGCCCAAGGGGACCCTGGGTAAGCCTTCGGCTGGTGGCTTGCCCACCCTGGCCGGAGCACGCCGGGCGGGCGGCGTCGGCCACGGCCCCGCGGCCCACCACGCTCTCCACACGGAGGTGGCCTTCCGACTCCGGGTGGGAACAGATCTCCGCATGCCCGCGACGTTCGAGATGTCCGGCCCCGGATGGCGCGACGGCTACGCCGAGGCCGCCAAGGATGTCGCCGGCCTCAACAGCTGCGCGACCTGGAAGTCCGCAGAGTCCAGCGCAGACGCGTTCATCAGACCTCTTCTCGGGGAGGCGCTCTAAGGAACCTGGCATCCGGACAAGAACGACTGGGCGCGAGAGGATCGAAGGCACCGCGCGAGCAGTGATCACCGTCGATGGTGAGCGGTTCGTCGCAGCGCCACGATGCCAAAGGCCCGGAGGCCCTCACCTTCCGGTGGCGTCGGTCGCGCTGCCACACGCGTGCTGCCGGCACGCGTGTGGCATGGTTGAGGTGACACATTTAAGTAGACAGTGCTGCTACGGCGGTGCCCCCGCCGCGGGAACGGCGAGGGCACCTCTTGCCGCACTGGGCGGCGTCCCCGGCTACGTAGGAAAGCCGGGGGCGTCGTCACATCCGGAAGAGGAACTCCCGGACCGTGCGCCCCACCCAGTACACGGTGACCGTCACCGGTACCGTCCACAGTCGGAACCGCCGGGCGATTCTCCGCCGCCGCGTCTCCCGCCGCTTCCGGTCTTCCTCCGACGAGGTGACCTTCTGCTTCTCTTCCATGCTGCTCCCGATACGGGGAACCCGGAGCATCCGGGACCCGGTCGACCAGGGCCCCTGAAGGGTCCCCGGGAGCTTCTGGGAAGGTCCGCTAGGAGAACGCTACGCCGTGGCGGGCGGTAGCCCCAAAAGGCATGCTGTGACTCAGGTCACTGCACAAGTTCATGATCTCCTCGCAGGGTCTCTGACGTGCAGTTATGAATTTCAAGGCCCGTAATGGAAGCATCGCTTGGACATGGAAGACGGCGTCCGCCGAGGCCCGGGAGCGCACAACTCACCATCGATTCCCCTCCTTGAGCAGCCGGTTACCACCGTTCCGGTACAAGGACAGGGCCGCCACCGACTGGTGACGGCCCTGTCCTTGTGGATCGGAGCTATGCGTTGGTGTCGTTCTTCGAAATGCGCTGGGAGTGCGCCGCGATGCCCCCGGCGACGTACAGCTCCCGCTTGTAGCCCTCGCGGATCTCCTCCGCGATCGGCAGCGACGTGATCGCTTCCGTGAGCGTGTACTCGTCGGCGTGCGCGGTCGTCGGGCGAGGACGGCGAAGGCAAGGGACGCCGCGGCAATACCGCGGCACAGGTTGGTGATCATGGTCTGGTGATAGCGGGCAGACCATCACCTTCCGCTTCGACTGCTGGGCACTCACCCTGCTGGCGGAACACGTTCACCGCAGAATCGATCATGCGCACGCGGGACCCATGCTGCCGCTGGGCGGCCTGCGTCATGCCAGGGACCGCCCGTACAGGCACGGGCGCCGAACCCCGGCCACCTATAGCAATGGTCGGACGCGGGACCACCCCAACTACGGTGCGCCGGTTCGCGACGTCCCTGAATGGGGATCATGAAGGGACCACCCCTGCACGCGCGGGCGCCGGCGGCCGGGCCGTCCCTTCTGGGAGAACCGGGTGGGACCACCCCTGCACGCGTGGGCGCCGGTCAGCACGGCAGGCACGTGGGACCCGGAGTGCGGGACCACCCCTGCACGCGTGGGCGCCGGGACATCAAGGTCCTGGCCGAGTCGGCCGCCATGGGACCACCCCTGCACGCGTGGGCGCCGGATCGCCGCGTCCTCCCCGAACTCCACGTACGCGGGACCACCCCTGCACGCGTGGGCGCCGGGCTTGTTGAGCTGCTGGTTTGCGAGTGGTGGGCCCTGTTTTTGATGGGTTCCGCCGATTCCGGCATTGCACGCACTGTGGATATGTGGGGTGGCTGAGGGCTTTCCCCTCAGATTGGCCCTGGTGAGGGCCTTCCCGCTTCGTTCTGCCGGGTGGGCGGCGGTGAGGCCGCCCGGTGTGGCAGTCCACGGGCGTTACAGCCCCTCTTCCAGGGGACTGGTCCAGGTCACTGGACGGGTACGGCGTGATTCTTGATGTTGCGGGCCGCGTTGGTGTCGCGGTCGAGGACCATTGTGCAGCTTTGGCAGTGGAATGTGCGGTCTTTCAGTGTTTGTGTCGTGTTGGTCCATCCGCATGCGGAGCAGGTGCGGGAGGACGGGAAGAAGGTGGGGACGCGGGCGATCTGGACGCCGTGCCAGCGGGCCTTGTACTCGATCTGGCGGTTGAGTTCGCGGAAGGAGGCGTCGAGGATTGCCCGGTTGAGGCCGGCTTTCGCGCGGACGTTGCGGCCGGGCCGGTCGAGGGTGCCTTTGGCGGAGCGGGTCATGCCCTTGGTGTTGAGGGTCTCCAACGCGATCTCGCTGTACTGCTGGACGAGCCGCTTGGAGATCAGGTGCAGGCCGGTGACGCGGCGGGCGGCGAGCTGTGCCTGGAGCTTGGCCACGCGGGCCTTGGCCTCCTGGAAGCCCTTGGACTGCTGCCGGGAGCCCTTGATGTGGCGGCGGGCCATCTGGCGCTGCGCCCGGGCGAGTTTGCGCGCGGTGCCGTCGTGGTGGCGGGGATTGCCGATCACGGTGGCCGCGGGCGTGCCGGGGTCCAGGTGGAGGGGGTCGGTGAGGGCGAGGAGGCTTTTCACGCCGAGGTCGACGCCGACCCGGCCGGCCTGGCGCTGCCGGCGGGCGGGCTGGTCGGGAATCTCCTGGTCGACGGTGCACAGGACCGACGCGTACCAGCGGTGTCCGGTTCTGGCGACGGTGACGGAAGTGATCACCGCCTTCCCGGTGTCGATGAGAGCGATGAGGCGGGACGCGCGCTGGTGGAGCCGGACGGTGAACGCGGGCTGACCGACCCCGCCGGCGATCCGCAGGCGGCGATGCTCGGTGAAGCGGATGTCGGGCTTCTTGGTGGTGTGGACCAGGCGGAAGGACTCCCGGCAGCGGCCCTTGGCCTTGAACCGGGGCAGCCCCACCCGCTCGCCCGCCCGGCGGCCCGCGGCCGAGTCCAGGTAGTTCTTCCAGGCGGTCGCGGCGTCCTCGAACGCGGTGTAGTAGGCGCGGTTGTTGACCCTCTCCCACCACCGGTACGGATCGGAGCGTTCCGCCCCTTCACGCAGCGGTCCGATGAACCCCTGCCCGCGGGTCTCGCGCCAGAATGCCTGGGACCGGTCACGGCGGGGCATCGTCACCCGGGGTGCCATCTTGGTCGCCTCGGCCTTGTCCATGCCGGTGGCGATCAGGACGTTCCGGCCGCGGTGCCAGGCATGGTGATGGGCGAGCATGTAGGCGTGGGCGAAGTTGAAGGCGCAGCGGGAGGCGTTCGCGTAGCGCTGGAGGATCTCGATCTGGGCCGGGGTGGGGTCCAGGGCGAAGCGGAAGGCGCGTTTGATCTCGGTCACGGTGATGACGTCCTCTTCGGCAGGCGGGAGCGGTCAGGGTTGAGGGTGCTGATCAGAGTCCGGGGTGGAAGCCCGTGATCGTGTAGGGGGCGCCGTCGTAGCGCGCGGTCAGGCTGAGGACCCAACGGCTCCCGGTGTCGTCCACAACGATCAGGCGGGGGTCCGTACCGGCCATCGGCCGGTACAGGGCCATACGCACGGGCACCGGGCACTGGCCACCGAACGCGCTGCGGGCGAGGAACCGCGCATCGGTGACCAGCCGGCCCGCCAGAGGCCCGGCCCGGTGGTAGCGGGCGGCAACCTGCCGCAGTACCCCGCCCAGCTCCATGCCCAGGCTCCTGTGCTCGGCAGCGCCCATGGGGCCACGCCCCCGGCGCGGTGAACCGGGAGCCGGCTCGGCGCGGGCGATGGCCGAGGGCGGTGTGCTGGGCTCTGCGGGGCCGCCGCAGCGCCACGGACGGGGCACCGACGACGAGCCGGTCCGGGAGGGTGCGGCGGCTTGGTGGGGCGGTGGTTCAGACATGGTGGTGAACGTACGGAGGCCCGCTGACAGGCTGTCCGCTGTCCGGCAGACACCTATCCCTCTCCAGGGTGGGAGAAGTCCCCTGTCCGGCGGCAGGTCCGGCGCGGCGTACGGCGCCATCGGGAGGACGTCACCGACGCCGAGGACCGCGGCGTTAGGGGCCGGCCCCCCATGCGGTGCCGCGCCCTGGAGAGCCCACCGACTGCGGTCTCAGGCGGTGTGGGTGGCCGAGGGGCCGTGGCAGTACGCGTCGTCGGCGGAGAGGGTCACGTACGTGACGCCTTCGATGCTGTTGGCGTCGGCGGCGAACCGGGTCTCGCTTTCCCCTAGGAGGTAGTTGCGCACGACGTTCGCACCGCCGCGGACCCGGAGTCTCGTCACCATCTGGTTGACGTCGGTGATCGTGCGATTCGCGTGCTGCGCGTAGCGCGTGCCGAGATTGAGGAGCGTGAACTGGCGGGTGACCCGGGAGACGAGGGTGGGGTCCCAGCTGTCGGGTGGGGCGACAAAGAACTCCAGCCGAACCCCGATGGGCGTCCAAACCGTTCGGGCGTGCAGCCACCGGGTGTGGGATATCCGGTCCAGGTAGGGGTGCAGGAGAGCGTCCTCGGCGGACTGCGGCTTGGTGTCCCCCTTGATCAGATTGCAGTACGCACACGCCGGCACCAGGTTCAGCGGATCGACGCATAGCGCGGGGAAGACGCTCTTGGGCATGACGTGGTCAAGCTGCGTCACGGCGCCCACCCAGCACAGCGGGCATCGCTCGTCGACGGGGGCGGCCATCAGAGCGTCGCGGATTCTCTTACCTGCGACCGTCTGCATGCCGTTCTCGTAGGCCCAGTCCACGAAGTCCTTCGTGCAGATCCCCTCGACGGTGAATTCGTCCCCTTCCAGGCCGTGCAGGGTTCCGTCTGCCGCGGCTCGGCGCAGCGCCTGGCCGGCCTTCCGCACCGCTGCCCCCGCACCGACCAGCAACTCGCGGCGTGCCATGTCTCGGCTCGTTCCCACGCAGGCCAGATAGGTACGGGTCGGCTCCAGCAGCGGAATCTTCAAGGGCCACATCACGGCCGCTCGTATCTCTCGGCCAGCAGCACGTGCACCAGGCCCTTGGCCTCACTGCCGAGCTGGCCCGAGAAGTAGGCGAGGACGTCCTCGTATGTGTCGAACTGGGCGACCGCGTTGGTGACCTCTGCGTAGAACCCTGACTGCATCACCTCCAACCCGAAGACCTCGTGGGTCAACACGCCCACGCCCTCGCCATACGTCTCGATGAGTGGTCGCTCCGCACGGATGGACTCGCCCCGCCGGATCAGTTTGTAGACACAGGAACGAGGCACCGTCTGGAGGACCACGGGCGAGTGAGTGGCCATGACCGCGACGCCGTTGCGTTCGGTGAGCAGATCTGACAACGCCTGGACGAAGGACGCCAGCAGCGGAGGATGCAGGTGCGTCTCCGGCTCGTCCACCAGAACCAGAGACTGCTCAGCCACCCGGTTCACGAGCTCCGTCATGGTCAGCACCACAATGGCATGCCCCGAACTCAACCCAGCGAAGGCATCGATCAGACGCTCCAGGTCAGAGGCCCTGATCTTCGAGCCGACAGCCATGCCTCGGGCGTAGACCGCCATCGCCGAATCAGCGAACTGAGGGTCCCGGCCGAGGGTCAACATCGCGATGAGCCACGACCTGAAGTGGGCCGACGCGCCCACTTGATGAAGGGCTTTGTGGAAGTCCGACCTCAGCCGTTCATGCTGTGAGGCATCGAGCCCGCCGGTGCGCTGCGTCGAGGGGTGGAGGCCGACATAAGTGTAGTCCGCCGTGCCGGGAGGGAGCGGAGCACCAGGGCGGGCAAGGCTTTCGACGGTCGTGAACGGGTCGAATGCGCTGAAGGTCACCGCGACCACGTTGACGAACGGTTCACCCACCTGAGAGGTGGAAGTGGGGCCCATCGTCACGTGCCCGTACCGCGTATGGAGATCCGGACGCACGACTGCGTTGGCAAGCCGTCGCAGCAGGGTGGTTTTGCCCACGCCGTTGCGGCCGACCACGACATGAACGTTGCTGGACGGCCGGGACTCGGGGATGACATCGAACCGCATGGTGCTGTCGGCGTCCTGGCCGGGAGCGAGATAGCTGAACCGGTACTCGCTCAGGCGCAGCCCTCCGTTCGCGATGCGGTGGAACTGCACCCGTACCGTCTGCTCTTCCACGCCTCGCAGTAGCGACCTACGCGTCACATCATGGCGCAGCGCGGCGTCGAAATGGGTTGGGGAGAGAGCTACGTCGCCGAGTCCTTCGAGGATCATGAGGCGTCGGACGGTGCCGAGTTTCCTGATTTTGTCGTAGTAGAGATCGCTCTGGCCGAGTGAGAAGATTTCGCCGGATGGGAGAGCATCGTAGACGCCGGGCCGGAGAGGGCTGGGACCGGGCTCCTGCCCGGCGACGGCCACCCTGACATAGCCGAGGTTCAACAGGCTGGCGGGGGTGCGGTGCCAGAGGGTGAAGCTGGTGTGATAGCCGAAATCGTTCCAGCCGTCGGGCTCCAGGATGACGGCTTCAGGACCCGTGTGCACGGGTTGACCGTGGGGCTGAATGATGAACTGCACAACTTCCCCCTCGGCGCGGGAGCATCGGCGCGGCATATCCAGGAGCGGTCCCGCCCACCCCAATCCTATGCCGCGGTCTTGAACTTTCGGTTCCCGATTGCTGCACACCGGCCAACGGGACCAGGGGAACCGTCGCGGGGCGGGAAGTCAATGATCTCGGTCGTGGGAGAGCCGCTGCTACAGCCCGCGCAGGAGGGATCCGGGCCGGCCGTGCTCGTTCGCGAACCACTGCGCTACGTCCTCCACAGGGTCGTTCACGGGACGGTCGGCGAAGGTCTTGTCGTAGGCCGTCCGACCGGCACCGTCGACGTACTTCGGAGGCTCAGGAGGCAGTAGGTCGGCGCGAAGCCAGCGCACGACTACGGGCTCGATGGTGATCGGCAGCCGAATCGGGAGGCTGAGGCCGCCGGTTCGCTGGACCGTGAGGGGCAGCGCGTGAGTCGCGCGGTTGCGTATCCACCGCGCTCCCCGCATCACGTCTCCGGTCGCCTTCCCCCGGACGCTCTTGTAGCCGCCGTCGGAGGTCAGCTGCTCGTCGAGAACGCACGCCCAGTAGATGGTCTCAGCGGCGGGGATCGCGACGGCGTGCGCGCTGTTGCCATGGGCGGAGAGGCACTCGCCCAGCCGGGCTCGGGCCTGATGGAAGCCGTCGAAGGCAAGCCGCAGGAGGCCCGTTGCAGGGGGTGTCGTCATCACGCCACGGTAGCGAGAACCAGGACACGGCGAGAGGTCATTTTGTGCCCGCCCGTCGCCGCTCTGTACGCGACGGCGGCAGCGGTTTCCGCCAGCGTCTTTCGTAGCGTGCGGGTTCGCGTGGCGAGAGGACTGCCGCCCTCTCGCGCTCTCCCGCATCCTCCCGCCGTCGTGGTGAAGGTGGCCCCGGAGCGTCGGCGGGGTTCTGGTGTGGCGGGGGTTCGACCAGTGGGTGGTCGTCGCTTCGTGTGGGTGGTGGGTGGGGTGTGGGGTGGGGTGGTGGGTGTGGTGGCCGGCGTGCGGCGCGGCGCGGCGCGGGGCGGCGCGGTGGGGCGCGGGGCGGCCGCGGACATAGGGACCCGGCGGGCCGGTCCCGTCTTCCTCGGACCGGCCCCGCCTCGTCGCGGTGCCGGTCCGCC